>JAVWBH010000064.1:0-11490 GCA_036649595.1 Bacteroidales bacterium | reverse complement strand
GTTACTTCTCCTCATAAAATATACGGTCCCGAAAACAATGACCTGATTCTGCAATTGGGAAAAAGAAACATCCGAAAAGTAATTATTTGCGGTATGTCCGGAAACCTGTGTGCCGAATCCCATCTACGGGAATTGCAGGAGAGAGGATTTGAAGCAGCTGTGATATTCGATGCTACGGCTTCTGCTAAATTACCCAATTTAGACGCCGATCAGGCTGCCTTCATTAACTTCGCCTTACTTGCAGAAAAGGTATATACTACGGATGAGTTTGTAGAAGAAATGAGCAGTACGGACAGACACTAAGAGGCATAATTTTAATATTAGCCTAATTACCTGCAACCTTATTAAAAAGCTCCCCGACAGCTAGTATATAACAAGCGTGTCCTAATCGTCAATTCATATTTGACGGATAGGACACGCTTCTATTTATTCTTATATTCAGTATTATGGAATGATCCGGCAAACTCCGACCCTATCCCTGATTTCCCCGGGACTCTTTTGATTTTGCAGAACACTTTTCCTCCGGGAATCCGGATAATATTCTCTGGGAGTCGGGATAATTCTCTCCGGGAATCCAGAAACTCCTCCCTTACGCCCCGGAACCCCGGAGAGTATTACCTGGAACCCCAGAGAGTATTACCCGGAGCCCCGAAAAGAAAGGGTCCTGAAAAACGGAATATCATCCCTGCAATATATCCATTACCCAAGGTAAATACCAACGACGGATACGCTAGCGAGAGTTTATACAAAGCTTTACAAACGATTAAACATCGATACTTTATACAACCCTATCAATCATATAATTCATCTAACGAACGAATCGCATTCGGAGGTAATTTCTCACCCTCTTTTCCAAATGAGCACAATGCCTCTATCGGTTCGATGGTTACTCTCGATTCATCATTTCGAGATGCATCCAACTTAAATTCACGGATAAAAAAATCATATACGGCAGTACGTTTATTGATGCCAAAATCATGGCGTTCGGTTGGCAAATGTATATTACTAACCTGCCCGACAGCATCGTAAAACCCATAAATACGTTGCAAATACGGATATTCCAGACGCGGAACGGAAGCCGTCCAGTCACCTCCGTCTGATACGATCAACAATGGTTTAGGAGCCACAAAAGCCGCCAGTTCCGCATTACAAGTTCCGTTCCCGGCCTGATGAACAGGCATGCCGCTTTCACACGGACAGCCGCCGTCAAAATGCGAAGCCAGACTTACGATGGGCGCAGATACCGTAAAACGGTTATCCAAAACGGCCAATAATACGGTTTGAGAGCCGCCTCCCGAACCACCGTTCACACCGACCCGATTCAGATCGATATCCTTCCGTTTCAACATTTCATCCAGAATGGTAAGACCATTTAATATCTGCATCGGCATGGCAATACTGCGCCGATGGGCTTTACTGCCTACCTGCAATTCGGATTCGCCCCAGCCAAACAAATCGTAATCTACACAAACCGCTCCCATACGCGCCAAATTACCCAAACGCTGCTGTTGCACTTCACCATAACGCCCATTGTAAAAATGTCCGTTCGGGCATAAGATAAAAGGATGCTTTCCTTTTTTGGCAGGCTCGTACACGGATCCGCATACATATAATCCCGGTAAAGTTTCCAGATAGAAATTCCGTACCGTATATCCGTCAAAACGACGGATCTTAGAATATACCGGTTTTGCGGCTACCCGTTTTGCCATGAGAGGATCCAGACCAAGGCGTTGACGCACTTCCGTCTGTAACGAATCCTTTCTTTTCTCCCAGGATGCCCGGTCGGTATACAAGCCGCTCAGATGGGCAAGCAGTTTTTCGCCGTCGGCTTCGGTACGCCGGGCATACTCATAAGGTTTTACCTTATAGTAATTATCTTTCTGCTTTACTATTTTATAATCAAAGGGCGCCAATACATTATTCAGGCTCTCTTCGACAGAATAAGGGCGAATACGCTGATCGGCATATGGCAGTATCTTCCCGTCTATTACCACATCATTGGTTTTTAGCCGAACGCCGAACTGACGTGAAATCTGATCGAGCACTTCCGAAAGCGGGCGTGCATATTGATGATCAGAATCCTGTTGGGCCATGAGCGGAGCGCTCATACCCAACAGGATTGCAGTTATTTTTAGAAATTGTTTCTTCATCGTTATTTTAACCGGTTAAGTTCATTCCCCGAAACATGAATAGATTGATTGTTTCCGGATTCTTTTAAGAATCCGGAACTGCCGCCCAAAGGATAACAACCCGTAATAAACAGGTCTTTGCAATCCACGAGCTCAATGAGGGGCTTACCGGATACCGGCGTTCCCGACTTTATATTATTCAATACCGCATTTTCTACTTGTTTCAACTCGAAAGGCGCTCCGATACGGTTGTCTACCCGTACATTATTCAGATCCACATTACGGGCCAGCTCTATAAAAACGCCCGATTCACTCTGAATATGGATATTATTGAAAGAGATATCGCTGATAGGCATCTCCTCAATTCCCAATACTTTTATAGCCTGGTTAACACGCGTTCCGACCAGGTTTGAAATATGGATATTCCGGAAAACAGGAGTCCGGTCGCTAACCGGTTCTTTGGGCATATTGCTGTAAAATAGATTCAGAACAATCGCTTCTTTCTTAATATTCTTCATGACAACATTACTGACCGTAATTTCCTCAACAATTCCTCCGCGGCCACGAGTTGATTTCAGACGAATACCCCGATCGGTGCCATCAAAAACACAATTCGAAATGGCAACCTTACGCACATCGCCACTCACTTCACTGCCAATCACCACACCTCCATGGCCGGCAAGCATCGTACAGTTTGTGATCGTTATATTTTCACAAGGTACTGCCAGATTACGGGCTTGCTGATCGCGACCCGATTTAAGGGTTATACAGTCATCTCCTACTGAAATATGACAATCTGAAATATGTACATCTTTACACGAAGAGGGATTGATTCCGTCAGTGTTGGGTGAAGGCGGATTTAAAATCGTAACGCCTGTAATTTTTACGTTCTGGCAAAATTCCGGATTAACCGTCCAAAAAGGAGAGTTTACAATTGTAACACCTTCGACACGTACATTTTTACAGCGTATGGGCTGAAAAAAGGGCGGTCGAAAAAAACGGAAAGATAAATTTGCATGCCAGTCGGGATTCGTAAGCGCACGCAGCCCGGCTTCATCATTTGCAGCATCCCATATTTTCTGATATTTGCTGACATCTCTGTTTTTTTCATTACGCCACGCTAATTCATGACGATACATTTCAAGCCACCATGCTTTTCCTTGTCCATCCAATTTTCCTTCTCCTTTGATGGTGATATTTTCAACATCACGCGCATAGATCAATGGAGAAAAACTGTTCATCACAACGCCTTCGTACCGCATTTCCGTAAAAGGGAGATAATGATCAAAAACATCCGAAAAAAGTAATGTTGCTCCGGCTTCCAAGTCGAGAGTAATATTGCTTTTCAATTCTATCGGACCTGTGAGATAGGTACCGGCAGGGAAGAACAAAGTTCCTCCGCCGCCGGACGCTAACTCAGAGATGGTTTTATTGATAATGTTGGTATTCAAGCTTTTTCCATTGCTCTTTGCGCCCTTTTGCCGCATATTGACATGCGCGGCAAAAGAGAACTGGCAAACACAAAGAGTCACAAGAAACAAACTTATATTTTTCATTTGTACATCTTTTATTTTTTAACACTAAGGTCAAATGCGCCATTTATATACCTTTTTCGGGATATCTCAACTCTTGGGTTGGTTATGGCGATTACATTTGTATATCTTTTATAATTGTTTGGTAAACAGATGCTCGCCGCTTCCTACGGGTTGAGCATTGTCTTCGCCGGGCAGATAAATATCGGCAGTACAATTTGCCGGCACTTTTACCTTCATCCGGAAATTACGGTCTGCGTCAACCTGCCATTGTACAGAAACGATTCCGTACAATGTCTCAAAAGAACTCTGTACACGGTTTAAATCACCTACTACTTGCGGACGTATTTCCAGACGACGGAATCCGGCCTCCCCTTTGCGGTTATTAATTCCGGCAAGAGAAGAAAAAAACCATTCGTCAATCTGTCCCATCATAAAATGATTCCATGAGGCACCCTGGCGCGGATCCCATTGTTCTGTCAGCGTTGTAGCGCCAAACAATAACTGAAATCCATACCCCGGTGCTTCCTGGTGATTATGCATCTTATACATTAATTCATTTTGTCCGTTCCGGGCTAATGTCTGGAAAAGATAACGGTTACCCACGTCACCGGTAGTCAGTCGATCTCCGTGTTTGTGTACGTCGCTTACCAGATTATCCAATACCTTAGCCCGCGTTCCTTCCGGCATCATATCCAGAAATAAAGGCAATGCATTCGAACACTGACTGCCTGTACCATATTGAGCGGTCTGCTCATTGAAGAAGCGTTTATTAAAAGCATCTTTCACCCGGGTAGCCAATGCGGTGTAAAAATCCACATCATATTGATTACCCAACATGCGCGCGGCTTCAATCACATATAATATATCCTGATAATAATGAGCGGTAGCCACTAACGGAACCGGCGTATTACGGGAAAATCCGGCACGGAAATCACCATAATCATACCAGTCTCCCAGACCATGCGAAACGATATGGTTATCGGCCCGCGAAGTCAGATAGTCGACATATTTACGCATCATCGGATAAGATTGACGTATCAACGTATTATCGCCGTAATAATCGTAATATTGGAAAGGAACGATTACAGCCGAGCTACCCCACTCGGGAGAGTCGCCAAAAGGCTCGCCAAACTCCGTATATTCGGGGGCAATTGTCGGAACCATTCCGTTTGAATACTGTGAATCAGACATATCACGCAACACCTTTGGGATGTATGCGGTCAGATCGTAGTTATAAAACAGACCCGGACCGTTCAGGTGTATCTGCTCTAACCAGCCCAGTTTTTCCCGATGAGGACAATCGGTAAAAACTGCCTGCATGTTACTTCTTACGGCTTTCTCAATAATACGGTGAGCATCATTGAAAATAGCGTTTGAAGAGTTGAATTCTGAAATTTTAGGAGCCGAATTATACAGAAAACAAGAACGGAGATCTTTCATAACCGGCAGTTTCTTTTTATTTCGGTCCCCTTTCAGGGCAACACCTTCTACCTGGATATAACGAAAACCATAATATGAGAAGCGCGGACGATATGTTTCATCTCCTTCTCCCTTTAATGTATAATCGTAATAGTGAGCTCCGCCGGTTTGTTTTTGACTCACAGCACCATCTTCGCCCAAAGATTCGCCAACCCAGATACGCACTTTGTCGCCTTTCCGGCCTTTGAGTACAATTTCCGGAACGCCGGCCATATTCTGCCCCATATCAAAAACATAGGCATTCAAACTGTCGGCAGGTAAACGGCGAGTAGTTTTCTTCCGTGTAACGGCATCCTTTGTCGTTACGTCTATACTATCCAAACGGGCAGATGTCTTTATTCCATAGCGCTCCATCACTTTCACGGGAGGAGCAACCTGAGGCGTCAATTCTCCTTTGGGAGCATCCTGTACTACAACCGGTTTCCATGCCGAATCATCAAATCCGGGCAAATTCCATCCTTTTTGTTCCAGCCGCGCATCAAAATTTTCACCTCCGTACAAACAGTTAAACGTCATTTCGTTGAGCGAATATTTCCATCCCGCATCCGAAAGAATCTCTTCGGTCGAACCGTCGGTATATTTCAATAGTAATTTAAAAAACAATGTGGGTGCACCGAAACTAACCTGCAACTTACGGTAACGACCGCCTTGCACATTATAAAATCCGTTTCCAAGCATCACCCCGATTGCGTTTTCTCCTTTTCGAAGACGATCTGTCACATCGAAAACATTATAATACACCGTTTTCTCATAGTCACTCCAAAGGGGAGTAAACTCTCCGTCTCCTACTTTGTCGCCGTTCAGCGAAAATTCATAATGACCCAATCCGCATACGTATGCTGTTGCCTCGGTTCCTTTTTTTGTAACCGGAAACGATTTACGCAGCGATATGCTTTTCTTGGCCAATGTATCGACATCGGCCCATAACTGCTTGTTTTCAGGTTTTCGCAAATCACTCTGATGGAATTTTCGTCCATGCGGAATCCGGGCATCCGCGTGTGAAATAGCTCCGATCCAGGATGCATTCAAAAACTCTTTTGACGGCGCCAGACGAAATTCACTCATCTCACTCCATTCTGATACCTGGTCGTTCTGATCCCAGACTCTTACCTTCCAGATATATTTCATAGCCGGCTTTAACGGTGTATTTCCTGCATAATCGACCAACTGGCTCTTATCCGATCTAATCTTTCCTGATTTCCAAACCGATTGCCGTTTGCTTCCGTCGGCTTCAAACAATTCAAGCTCATAAGCCGACTGCATCACGCCATTGCGGTCTGAGGCTAATTGCCATCCGAAACGGGGCAACTCGCAGTCGAGCGCCAAAGGCCGTACATTCATTTCGCAGGTCATTTTGGCCACAGCGATATCGGCAGCATTTGCTGATACGATACTGCAAAATGAAAATACCGTACCTAAAATAAGTTTTTGCATGTTTTTTGCGGTCTTAATTTTTCAATGCGTCTTTACAAACCAAATGGCCGATCGAGTCACGTTGTCCTACACGCTGGCCGTCAACCAATACCTGTAATCCTTTTCCGCGTCCATAACGACTGCCATCGGCATCCCATAAGATCGTTACAATACGTCCGTGATAGCGGATATTGTCCAGACAGAACCAGTTCCAGGTTCCTTCCGGGATCAATGGATTTACAACAATATCATTGCCTTCGGCCGGGCGCAGCCCGATCAATCCGGTAATAATCATATCATTGAATGTAGAATGATTATAATAACGGCTTCTTTCCTGATCGCCTTTCAGCCAATATCCGGTTACTTCATCCTGATATTCGCCAATATATGGGCGTCCGCGGTGGTACTGCGATTCAACATATAGTTCCATCAACCGAAAATATACCGAATCATTGAGTATATTCTGGTCGTAATTATTCATAAAGTTAGCCATCGCCGTCATTGTCTGAGAAGAAGCAAACGGCCAGATAGCACCGTCCCATTCGCATTTTCCTACTCCGCGTGTACGGAATTCAGGATGTCTGCGTTCTGCTGTTGTCAGACCGTAAGGAGATAAAAATCCTTTCGGGTCTTTCACTTCGCCCCAGGCAACATCGTATTTTTTAGCGTCCGGTAAATTAAAATACCATGGAATATAGCCGATTGCCTCGCGAACATTGGCCAGCGAATCCGGGCGTCGGGTTTCAAAGAAGCTATTTTTATTATTCCAAAGTTGATTCTGCACCAGATTTTTGATCTCTTCAGCTTTTGCCTGATACGCACCCTGCTGTTTGGTGTCATTTTTCATCGAAGCAACTTTTGCCAAAGCAACGGCATTGCCATACATATAGCTGTTAATGGTCGGGCGGGCATATTTCTTTCTGCGGCCGCCGCTGATCGATTCTTCCATTCCATCCTGAACATCACCCTGCCAGTATAGTCCGTTTTCCAGACGATGATCGCCTTCCCATGCAGCGTATTCTTTCTGCATATCGGGATACATCTCAAATAAGAAATCTTTATCCCCGTCTACCAGGTAGCGGTTATAGATCGCATCCGGATTCCAAGAGCTGAACTTCCGCATTTTTTTCATCGGTTCGCCATTATTCCCCCGGTACCAGGTTTTAATAATCTGATCCAGGTAAGTAGGGTTATGCAACCAACGGCTTTCATAGATATGATGTCCTACCGCACAAGCGATCAGATTATATTGATCTGCATAAGAACGATTTACCAAAAACTCTGTCATTCCGTAGCCTACAGGAGTCTGCTTAATATGCTTCCGCAGGTTCCACCAACGGAAATAAAACATCTCTTCGAAGTTTTTCTGCGGGGTTTCAAAAAGCGGAATATTGGTTTTCATCCATTCCCAGGCAGAATCATTCGGGATAGCCTGTACAATATTTTCATCTTCCATGCGATTAAAATAATCGGCATATCCTTTGAAACGCTCGGCCTTCAGAACTGCCGCCGAATGATTATTTTCACTGCCCGACGTAAAATAAGTCAGTGCGAAAGCAGCATTGCTCACCGGCTTACCGGCATTTTCGAGGTCGTAAGACTGGTCTGTCGGCGTTTCAATGGTAGGGAAATAGCGAGGCTCGCCCGTACGGAATACCACCTTCTCTACCGATGCTAACGGGATAAAGAACAAACGGGTTGCTTTACGATCATTGCAAGTAATCACATAATTACGATCATCATTGCAAATCTTCACATTAAAATTGTAAGTCTTACCTGCCTCATAAGGCATAAGGCCGGAGTTACGATATCCTGTTTTTGTTTTGATCATTCCGTCTGCATCAAAGAAAATACGGATACCAGCCACACCGGTAGCGTCCTGGAACTCGATAAATAACTGTCCGTGATCATTCTGAGAAGGTGTAACATCAAAGCTCACTTCCATTGATCGTGAGGCAGGAAGTTTGCGCTCTACCTTTGCATAATCATAAGGATCTTTATCGGCAAGAACCAGTTTGTTTTTTCCGTCATGACCTTTCTCAAGAGATACCGGCGACCATAACGGAGAATAAATATTCCATTCAGTCATATCTGCCAGTTTCGAGAAATGCTCAAAACGGTCATTCGCATGTGTGCGAATTTCAGCACGAACCGGTACAGGGACACGCGCTACCCAGATATCTTCTTTATTTACACTGTAAGTGATCCACATATTAGAATCAGGAACACAACCGTTGCCTTCCTGAATCCCACGCACATATTGCGGACCATAAGATTTATAATTTCCGCCGTAACGCATCGGACTGATTTCGCCATGCACTACGTTTAATGTTTTATATTCATATCCGTCATGACTCAATGACATCGCCAACGGCCAACGGAATTCTGCCGGATTATATACCGTAGCATACTTACCGTCCGAGAGACGTTGCCCCCAGATTTTAGCATTTGAATTCACGAACCCTTTAGCTCTGTTGACCGGCTGAGACCAAGTCTTGCCGCCGTCTTCGCTAACAGAGGTCAAGGCATGTTTCCATAAACAGGCTACCTTTCCGTCCGGAGTATGATAATAATTAAAAGCTTTATATCCTTTTCTTAGCGGGATTAACGGATCATTGCGGTCAGCCTCCTCTACAAACTGCATCTGATACAGCGGGTTGGCCAACAATTCGTCGCAAGCGCGCACAAATCCCTTATCCTTACTTTTCTTATAAAAGCGATAATTGGTATTTTTCGCGTTAAACTGATGATTATAGCGAATAAAGAATATTTCGCCGAACGAGCCGTCTTTTTTAATCTCACGCACTACACGTCCGATACCGTTTCCATCATTCGGATCGTCTTTCATGTGCAAAGCCACGTTGTAACATCCGATCGCCAACAGACGGTCTTCTTTCGATACAAAAAATCCGACACGCTGATGCATGATTGCATCCAGGTCTTTTGCCGGCGCATACTTCGAGCCTTCTTTCGAAAACCCGTCGGGCACACGATATGCAGGAAACAAGACAACCGGCTTTTCCCAATTATACCCGTCTTTGGATGTAAGCAGGTAGGTATGGCTTGAAGGGATATGCTCACCTACCGGATTTGACAGATACTCTACAAAGAACGTATTATTCCAGTAAGCAATCATCGACTGGTGATTATATGTCCAACCATAATCGTCTGCTGTTTCCGGCATTTCCCGGTTAGCACGCATAGTCTGGATATTGTGTACACCCACTACCGATTGCAGCCGACCGTCGTGCGACATCGGATTAGCGATGGTTTTACCCGTATAATGGATTAATTGCTGTGCATGCAGCTCATCGGGAGTCAATGTAAAGCCGGCAACGGCCACACATAAAAGGGAGGTCAACAGTTTATTCATCTATTCTCTTACCTTTGGTATTTCTTGGTTATTTATTTTCAGCACTTTTCAAAAGGTCCTTCAGGAACCGGGCAGAAGTTTTCACGATTGTTCCGTGTTTATGCCCCTTCGGAACAGACACAGAGTCGGTATAATCGGTAAATCTAATGAAATCCGTTGTACGTTTCGCCCCATAAATATATTTTTTATAACTATCGTAATAAATGATGTAATCATTATCGCGAATAGCTACAGAAGGGCCTTCCGTAAAGGATTCGGTGAATGGCTCGGTCGGTTCAGACCAGGGCCCTTCGGCATCCTTTGCAAAAGAGATCTTTATATTACGCATCGGACGGGTATTATCTTTTACGACCATTACATAATCTTCAGGTCCGCGGCGCACCAACGTGGCGTCGATAGAGCTATAGCCCGGATCGATCAGCACTTTCGGTGTTGAGAAAGAGATAAAATCACGGGTTGTGAAATAATATAGACGTTGATTATTATCTTCATCTTCTATTCCTCTTTCAAAACGACCGGGGATACAGCTGGCCCATACAATCATAAACTGCTCTTTGCCTTCGTCATAAAATATTTCGGGCGCCCATACGTTAACCGTAGCAGGCTCATCTGCCATTACGCGAATATGTCGCTGAGGAGTCCAGTGGATCAAATCTTTAGACGATGCATATCCGAATCCGTCATCATGCTTCCACGAAGAGGTCCATACGAGATGGAAAGTACCGTCGGGGCCTTGCACGATGGAGGGATCACGCATTATTTTCTGTCCGCCCACTTCGGGTGACAGCCAGATACCCGGAATCGAATCCCAGTGAATACCATCTTTACTGTATATATATCGTAACCCTGCAGTTGCCGGTTCATGAAAAGAAGTAGAGATAAAAACCTGTTCCTCCTGCGCATGACCACAACCGGTCAGGAGCGTACCTGCCAAAAGTAATTTTACGAGCCTCTTCATAGATTGATTATATAATTTTGAACGGACGGCAATCAACAACCGCCTTGTAAAAGAATAACGGGCAAAACTCGTTTTTGTACTCAAAACGAATTTTGTCCGTTATTCTTTTTATTCTCCGAGCAGAAAGCGCACGTCCTTCTCCCGCTCTTTGGGTGTCACAATCAGACTCTTCAAGCGTCCGTTGCGTATCTCTCCGGATACTACTGTTTGATAAGGAGCATGCAGTTTAAATTTCACATCCCAGTCTTTGGGCCACGCAGGCGCCAATAAGATTTCCCGGTCATTACATTGCATCAACATCTCTTGCAGGGCAATACTGCCGGCACCGAGCCAGTTATGATCCGGCGTCCAGTCCATGCCCGGTCCGCGGAAAGCAGGAAAGCGGAACTGACCGTTCTCCATTTTCTTTTCGACCAACATCCGCGCCTCCTCGGTAAGCCCCAGACAGGCAGCAAATATCGGGTGCTGACGCCAGCCCTCGTGTGTTTTATATTTGATAACCTGCGGATCATTCCAGTAGGTATTGACAGCCGTTTCTATATCCGGCTTTCCGACTCCGTAGTATCGGTAAGGGAAAACGGGATAAAGCTGAGGTGCCTCCGA
>JAVWBH010000063.1:0-11495 GCA_036649595.1 Bacteroidales bacterium | reverse complement strand
TAAGAATGATTGTACTTGCCAAGCAAGTACCAGACACACGTAACGTCGGTAAAGATGCAATGAAAGCCGACGGAACGGTAAACCGTGCCGCCTTACCGGCCATCTTTAATCCGGAAGATTTAAATGCCCTTGAACAGGCGCTTCAGTTAAAAGAAAATAATCCGGGTTCTACGATCCAGTTGCTGACCATGGGTCCTCCCCGGGCAGCAGACATTATCCGTGAAGGTCTATTTCGCGGAGCCGACGGCGGTGTTTTACTTACCGACCGTGCTTTTGCCGGAGCCGACACGCTGGCTACTTCTTACGCTCTTTCTTGCGCGATCAAAAAAATCGGCGATTTCGATATTATCCTCGGCGGCCGTCAGGCTATCGACGGAGATACGGCCCAAGTGGGACCTCAGGTAGCCGAAAAACTGGGAATTCCGCAAATCACTTATGCCGAAGAGATTCTTGAGGTAACCGATAAAGATATTACCGTAAAACGGCGCCTTGAAAAAGGAGTGGAAATCGTAAAAGCCAAATTCCCGGTCTTAATCACCATCAACGGTTCGGCCGATGAGTGCCGCCCGAGAAATGCCAAGTTATTACAACGCTATAAACATGCCCGTACCGTTAGTGAGCAGGTGAATATGGACGAAGATTACATCGGCCTGTATAGCGACCGCCCGCTGTTGAATCTGACGGAATGGAGCACGAAAGATGTGGATGCCAACCTGGTTGACTGTGGTTTATCCGGCTCTCCGACAAAAGTAAAGAAGATTGAAAATGTAGTCTTCCAAGCGAAAGAAAGCAAAAAAATGGGCGCTTCAGATTCTGAAATAGAAGACCTGATCGTCGAATTAATCACTAACCATACCATCGGATAAACATGAATAATCTATTTGTATATTGCGAAATAGAGGACGGAATTGTCGGAGATGTTTCGTTAGAACTTCTTACCAAAGGCCGTTCACTTGCTAATCAGCTGAATTGTAAACTGGAAGCGATCGTTATCGGCGATAAGCTGGATAATATACCCCAACAAATTTTTCCTTACGGGGCAGATACTGTATTTCTCGTTGAAGATCCGCGTCTGACACCTTATACTTCTCTGCCTCACTCCTCAATTTTAATCAAACTCTTTCAGGAAGAGAAACCGCAAATCTGCCTGATGGGGGCTACTTCTATCGGCCGCGACTTAGGTCCGCGTGTTTCTTCGGCTCTGCATAGCGGACTGACAGCCGACTGTACTTCGCTCGAGATCGGCGATCATGAAGAAAAAAGAGAAAATAAACATTATGAGAATCTGCTTTATCAGATTCGTCCGGCATTCGGCGGAAACATTGTCGCTACGATCGTTAACCCGGAATGCCGTCCTCAGATGGCTACCGTGCGCGAGGGGGTAATGAAAAAGGAGATCTTTGATTTGACCCATACCGGAAAAACGGTACGACTGGATGCCCGCAAATATGTAAACGACGAAGATTTTGCCATTGAGGTGATCGAACGCCACATGGAAAAATCAAAAGTCAACATCAAAGGCTCTCCGATTATCATTGCCGGCGGTTATGGGGTAGGATCAAAAGAGGGATTCGACCTGTTGCACAAACTGGCTGCTACGATCAATGGCGAAGTAGGCGCGTCGCGTGCCGCGGTAGATGCCGGCTTTTGCGAACATGAACGCCAGATCGGCCAGACAGGAATCACGGTGCGTCCGAAATTATATATCGCCTGTGGTATTTCGGGGCAAATTCAGCACATTGCGGGAATGCAGGAAAGCGCAATGATTATTGCTATCAACAATGACCCTACGGCACCGATTAACCACATTGCCGATGTGGTAATTACCGGAACAGTGGAAGAGGTGGTTCCGAAACTGATTAAGTATTACAAAAAGAACTCTAAATAAGCCATGGCTAATTTCTATACCGACACCCCGGAACTTAGATTCCACCTCAACCATCCCTTAATGAAGCGGATCGTTGAGCTCAAAGAACGTAACTTTACAGAAAAAGAACAATACGATTATGCACCGCTGGACTTTGAAGATGCAATGGACAGCTATAATCAGGTACTCGAAATCGTTGGCGAAATCTGTGGCGACATTATCGCTCCGAATGCAGAAGAGGTTGATCACGAAGGACCTCAGGTGATTAATAACCGGGTAAAATATGCGGCCGGTACGGCTGCCAATCTCGATGCCACGCGTAAAGCGGGACTAATGGGAATGGCAATGCCCCGCCGTTACAACGGATTGAATTTTCCGGTTGTCCCTTACATCATGGCTGCCGATATCGTATCGCGCGCCGATGCCGGATTCGAAAACCTATGGGGTTTGCAGGATTGTGCCGAGACGCTTTATGAATTTGGTTCGGAAGAGCAACGTGAGCGCTTCATTCCGCGTATTTGCGAAGGCGAAACGATGTCGATGGACCTTACCGAGCCGGATGCCGGATCCGACCTGCAGTCTGTAATGCTGAAAGCTACCTATAGCGAGGCCGACGGATGCTGGTTGCTAAACGGTGTGAAACGATTTATTACCAACGGCGACGCCGATATTCACCTGGTGCTGGCACGCTCGGAAGAGGGTACGAAAGACGGCCGCGGATTGTCAATGTTTATTTACGACAAGAAGCAGGGCGGTGTCAACGTGCGCCGCATCGAGAATAAAATGGGAATCAAGGGATCGCCGACTTGCGAACTGGTATATAAAAATGCGAAAGCCGAACTTTGCGGCGACCGTAAGTTGGGGCTGATCAAATATGTGATGGCGCTGATGAACGGTGCGCGCCTGGGTATTGCAGCCCAGTCTGTGGGGTTATCACAGGCCGCTTACAATGAGGCTCTGGTGTATGCCAAAGACCGTATGCAGTTTGGAAAAGCCATTATCAACTTCCCGGCAGTACAGGAGATTCTGTCTGTCATGAAAGCCAAACTGGATGCTTCGCGCGCATTACTTTATGAAACAGCTCGTTTCGTAGATATGTATAAAGTATTAGAAGATATTCAGCGCGAGCGGAAACTGGACGCCGACGAACGTGCCGAGATGAAGAAGTACTCAAAACTGGCCGATGCCTTTACACCGATCGGAAAAGGATTATCAAGCGAGTACGCCAATCAGAATGCATACGACTGTATTCAGATTCACGGCGGCTCGGGATTCATGAAAGATTATGCCTGCGAACGTATTTACCGCGATGCCCGTATTACATCTATCTATGAAGGAACAACCCAACTTCAGGTGGTGGCAGCTATTCGCCACGTAACGACAGGTACTTATCTGGCTCAGATGCGCGCGTATGCGGAACGCCCGGTGAAACCAGAACTGGAAGGACTGAAAAGCAAATTGATTGCACTGACTGATTTGTATGAAAAATGTGTTACGGCAGTAGTAGAGACGAAAAACAATGAGTATATCGATTTCCATGCACGCCGGATGGTAGAGATGGCGGGATATATTATCATGAGTTATCTGCTATTAGGCGATGCGAGCCAGGACGAAGAGCTGTTCCGCAAATCGGCCGAAGTATATTTCAATTATACGCAGGCGGAAGTGAAGAAAAACGCCAGCTTTATCCGCAATTTCAATATTGACGAACTGGCCTTTTACCGCTATACAACAGCAGAGCAGCCTGCTGAAGTAGAGGCTTAAAATATTAATTTCTCCCTACCAACAACAGAACGGATACGTTGTATTCTTTCTAAAAAAAACATCCCAACTGATTTCAGCAAAAACGCTGAAACAGTTGGGATTGTTATATATCTGTAATCCGAAAGCGGGAAATGCCGAAACCGCACATCCGCGCCTCTGATATTACTTCTGCAATAAATAGTCGAGAATACTAAAACAAGCTTCTTTTAGTTTATGCGCCGCCATAGAAAGATTCTCACGAAACTCTTCTTCCGTAGCCCGTCCGCCATCACACAAATCTGTAACCGACTTAACGCATAGAAGAGGTGTTTTATAAAGTGAAGCCACCCATGCGATAGCGGCCGCCTCCATATCTTTCAGTTCTCCTTTGTTTTTTTGAATCAATGCCAAATCTTCGGCCGCCATATCAAGAGAGCTGCCGGTTGTACAATGGCCCAATTTGAAACCAAGGTCATTTGCCATTTGCGTAGCATCCATACAAGGATAAAAACCTACTCCCATTTCATACCAGCCTCCCGAATCGCCGACACGGCGGTCATGGAAACAGATATATTCATGGCTCAGATAAACATCGCCGATAGCAGATCCGTTTGCTTTAAAAGCACCACACGTACCGGCATTGATCAACAGATCCGGATTCAGTTTGCTAAAGATCAGCTGAGCCGACAAAGTAGCCGGTTCGCATCCAACCAGATCAAGACCATTCTGCTGTCCGTTTAACACAACCAGGATCTCTTTCCCATTGTGTTCTCCTTTGTATAACACAGGAGGAAGCGGAGCGAAAAAGCCGTCGACCTGCTTCAATCCGAATTTTTCAATCAACGGTGCCGCTTCAGCGTGCATCGCGAACAAGAAACATATTTTTTGCATATAATTAGAATTCAGATTTGAAATGGAACTTAATTTTCGGGAAATCTTGCTGAGCCATCATCAACACATAGCCGGAGTCTGCCAGAAACACGTCGCGTCCGTCTTTATCACATGCCATGAATTGAGATTTACGACGTTTGAAGTTTTCAAGCGCCTCCTGATCATCACATTCGATCCAACAAGCCTTATACAGGTTTATCGGCTCCCAGCGGCATTGAGCGCCATACTCATGAAGCAGACGATATTGAATAACCTCAAACTGAAGCTGCCCCACGGTACCGATAATTTTACGTCCGTTAAACTGATTGGTAAATACCTGAGCAACCCCTTCGTCCATCAACTGATCGATACCTTTGTTCAACTGTTTCGTTTTCATCGGATCGGCATTCTCAATGTATTTAAACATTTCAGGAGAGAAACTTGGTATACCTTTGAAATGAAGCATCTCGCCCGAAGTCAGCGTATCGCCGATCTTAAAGTTTCCGGTATCCGGCAAACCGATAATATCGCCCGGGAAGGCTTCATCAACCGTTTCTTTCTTCTGCGCCATAAAGGCCGTCGGGCTCGAGAAACGCATCAGTTTATTATGGCGTACATGCTTGTAGTTGACATTACGTTCAAATTTACCTGAACAGATTTTCACGAAAGCGATACAAGAACGGTGGTTCGGATCCATATTGGCATGGATCTTAAACACGAAACCGGTAAAACCATCTTCTTCAGGAATCACCTGACGCTCTACCGCCTGAATCGGGCGTGGAGTCGGCGCAATCTGACAGAAACAATCTAAAAGTTCTTTCACCCCGAAATTATTCAGAGCCGAGCCGAAAAATACCGGCGCGATATCTCCCTTCAGATAAGTGTCTACATCAAATTCAGGATATACCCCTTCGATCAGCTCCAGGTCTGTACGCAGTTTTTCGGCATCCGATGTCCCGACAAAATTGTCGAGCGCCGAATCGTTAATATCTTTAATCTCTACAGACTCTGTCACAACCTGCTTATTCGGAGTGTACAGATCAAGTTTTTGTTCGAAAATATTATAAACACCTTTAAAACGCTGTCCGATATTAATCGGCCAACTTAACGGGCGTACATTAATTTTTAGCTCAGATTCGATCTCATCCAGCAAATCAAACGGATCTTTACCTTCGCGGTCCATCTTATTGACAAATACGATTACGGGAGTTTTACGCATACGGCAAACTTCCATCAGCTTGCGTGTCTGCATCTCAACCCCTTTTGCCGTATCCACTACGATAATAACACTATCTACGGCAGTAAGCGTGCGATAAGTATCTTCAGCAAAGTCCTGGTGACCGGGTGTATCGAGGATATTGATTTTATATCCGTTATAATCAAACGCCATCACGGAAGTTGCAACCGAGATACCACGTTGCTTTTCGATCTCCATCCAGTCGGAAGTCGCTGTTTTTTTGATTTTATTTGATTTAACGGCACCTGCCACATGAATAGCACCACCAAAGAGAAGTAGTTTCTCTGTCAAAGTCGTTTTACCGGCATCGGGGTGACTAATGATGGCAAAGGTTCTTCTTTTTTTGATTTCGTCTGTTAGTTCGCTCATTCTTATAATCTTTGACACACAATATTTTTCTGAAACACTCTGCGAAGATTGTTTCCTTCATTATGTGGATCGTTCTGTTTTTTTAATAGGATTTTTCAGGGTGCAAAAGTAATCGAAAACCAGCTAATTGCACGAATGTGAGAGTAATTAATCTGCGTGTTTTGACATAAGACAAGCAGATTTAATACATTATTAAATAAAATTATTGTCTGCAAACAAGCATTTTAAAGTGCCGCGATACATTTACGGAGACTTTCTTCCCAATGCGGGATTCGGAATCCATAGGTATCCTTGAGTTTTTTCTTATTCATAACACTATAATACGGACGCCGGGCAGGCGTAGGATATTCTTCTGTCGCGATCGGATTTACCCGGCAATTCTGAATACCCGCCAGTTGGTGAATCTTCAGGGCAAAATCATACCAGCTACAAACGCCCTCATTCGAAAAGTTATAAACACCAGACACAAACTGCTCATTTTTAACAATTTCCAGAATAACTAAGGCAAGATCATACGCATAGGTAGGAGTTCCGATCTGATCGAATATAACGCCAAGTGTGTCTTTTTCTTTTCCTAAACGAATCATGGTTTTAACAAAGTTATTACCATGCGTCGAGTAAAGCCATGAAGTACGCAAGACGATTGATTCGGAACAGCGGTCAAACAAGGCATTCTCGCCTTCCAACTTTGTCAGGCCATAAACAGAAACAGGGGCTGTCGGATCTGTTTCGAGATAAGGGCGGAAGCCGGTACCACTATACACGTAATCTGTGGAAACATGAATTATGCGGGCATTTTTCATAAATGCCGCTTCTGCCAGATTAGCAACTGCCTCTGTATTTATCTTGCTGCACAAAGCAGTATCCGACTCAGCTTTATCCACAGCCGTATATGCCGCGCAATTAATGATATAGTCGGGATTTTTATCTTTCAGGAATACGCGAATAGCCTCCCGGTCACAAATATCCAGCTCCGCTACATCTGTAAACCAGAAATTAAAATCCGGATATAGCGTGCTCAGGGTTCTTATTTCATTACCTAACTGGCCATTCGAGCCGGTTACCAGTATATTTTTCATCTGAATATATTTATATCACACAAACTTACATAAGAATAAGCTATTTATAAGCAGACTCCCCCGAAAATAATCATTCTGCCAAAAAGAGAGCCGCCTAAACCCATTCTGTCTTAAAAAGAAAGACGCCCTTTACAGAGCGTCTTTTCTACCTATGTTATTTTGAACAGATTATTCGAGTTCTAATGTACCTTCTTTTACCATATTATATTTTTCAGATAAGATAGCAAGGAACGTACTGATCTGACGAAGTGCATTCATTGTCTCTTCCGAAACCGGCTTACCTTGTAAGCGCAACATGAGAACCCCGTACAGTGCCAGAAAACAGGTCTCTAATTCGCCCACTTTATCTTCGCCCATCTTACTGCGCAGCTCAACGATATAAGGCAGCGTTTTATAAAATGCAGCTGTATAGAAAGGCTCCTTACTTGATTTAAGTAACCGCTGATGCAAATCTGTAAGATCGATAATTACATTTTTATTGATCTGCAGATGGCCCGATTCCTGCTTTTGCTCAATGCGCATCATTTCGATCAGGTTTTCGTACCATTCCCGCATTTCATGCTTCACCTCTTCCGGCTGGTCATACTGATCGATAATATTCTTTTGAATCAACTCGATATCCATTTTATTTGCGCGGATCGTATCTTCGACCTGCCACATATAAAGAAGATATTCGGCGATATTTTCTTTTTTCTTCTGATTCGCGATTAACATATCAAACGGTGTTTAGATTATAGAAAACTGTATTCAGAAATCGCTTCATAGAAATCCTTATCCTGCAAACCGAACTGGCGGCAGGCAATGCGTGCGGCATTCAGGTTTTCGAGGAAGTCGGGATTCTTCCGGTTTACTTTGAAATCGCCGAAACGGGAAGTCAGGAAAATCCCCTCTTCAGTTTCATTAATAGCATGTTCGGCAAAAGGCATTGCAGTTACGTCTTCACGCACTAATCCGGCCAATTCAACAAGTAACGGCTCTTTTTGATTAAAGATAAACTTTCCGTCACGCTCGATTGACGATAACATCCGCTTAAGAGATTCTTTGTAATCCTCTTCCGATTCGCCTTCTTGTCGGGACAGAATATCGGCAACGACAAAAATATGCGGGCGATAATACTCATTGATCTGCTTTTTGATAAAAGGAGAAAAAGTAATATCATCTTCCAACAGAGCCATACGGGCATCGTAGCTCCAGCTTAAAGCCGGCTCATCATTGATGTCATCAGAAAAAACATAGTCGAAAAGCAAATTGTTTTTCCGCAAAGCATAATATACCATATGGGTAATCGAATCTTTGCCTTTTAACCCGCTTACCAGCAAACGGGATTTATTTTTAATCCGTTGGAAAATATATTCCGGAAAGGATAGTACCAATAAATTCAACTCTTTCGCACGCTGTAATTCCACGTTATCAATAGATAAATCATTTGCAGGAATTACATAGTCATAATCTTGATCCAGCACTTCAGGACACCAACCTTCCTTTTCGGGAAGCAAATCATGTTTAATAAGTTTTGCTCTCACTGGTTCCATTATATCCACACCGGAGCAAGTAACCTGATGTCCTTTAGCTTTTAATGCGATCGCTAATTCACATAGGCGAGAATCTCCGACTGAGATAATATGAACTCTTTTCATTTGAATATATTCATTAGTTTTTGTTGCTGTACCTTTAGAACAGGCCACAACTTTTATAACAGGAGTTATCCGATTGATTGAAATAATCTTTAGATTTGATGCAAATTTAATACTAAATGACGAAGTTAAGCACATTAGAAACGGGATTTTTTCATTCTGACGGAGGCGCAATGTTTGGCCTTTTACCAAAAATGATCTGGAACAGACACTACTATGCTGACAATAAGAATCTTTGCCAAATGGCTATGCGCTGTCTGCTTTACAAAAAGAAAGAAAGAATTATTCTTTTTGATACCGGCACCGGATCAAAAGAGGATAAAAGACTCGCTCCGTATGGTTTTTTCCGACAAAAAGAATTAAAAGAGTTGTTAACGGCCCATCAAATCAAAGCCGAAGCGGTTACAGACATTGTACTTTCACATCTTCATTTTGACCATTGCGGGGCAATTTCGGAAATGTCGGACAACGGAGTTCTCAAAGAAACGTTTCCGAATGCACATTATTATATATCAAAAGCACAATGGATCCGGCAGCAAGCACCCGGCTTATTAGACCAGGATGCTTACTTTAAGGAAAATATATTTTTTCTGAATCAAAATCCCAGACTTCATCTGATAGATACCAATTTTCAATTGACTGAGGAGGTTGAACTTTGTTTATACGAGGGCCATACCCTGGGACAAATCGTCAGTTTCATCCGGACAGCAGAAGGCACCCGCGTATTTGCGGGGGATGTTATGCCGCTTGCATTGAATATACATCCGGAATGTATATCTGCTTTCGATCTGACGGCCGATGTTTCAATAACAGAACGGATCCGGCTGATAAAACAAATTGTTGCTGAAGACGCCTTTGTTTATTTCTACCATGATGCGTATACAATCGGTGCAAAAATACGGAAAACAGGTACCCGGTTTATGCTCTATGAAAAACAAACCGTCGGGTAACAGGGCATCAGATCCCTTCTACCACCATCTCGCCCATATATTCGGGCAAAGCGAATTCGGGTGTTTTGCTCTTTATCGGGAGCCAGCTCAAATAATGGGGTAAAGAGGTTGCATCCGCACGTTTGTAGAAATTACCGTTCAGAATTTCGGGCAATGCATTGGGTTGTAAATCTAAAAGGGAAAAAGGTATCGCAACGATCAATTGCCAGTTAAACAGCCCTTCCATCTCACAAAACGGACGACGGGCCAAATCGGTATAACGGCGGATACCATGAAGCTGAGATGCTTCTATTAAATGATTATCCTGATCGGCTTTTTTATAGGCGGCACACGTGCCGATACAATTAAAAGCAATATCGTACATTACTTTTGAGTGCGGATTTTTTAAAACCAGCCCAACGCAACTATCATCGTTCACGGACGACTGGTCTGTTGAATTAACAGCGCGTAAACAGTTACCATGAACAAAAAAACGCACATACAGTTCGTTTGCGCCACGCGCCAACGAAAAAGAGGTAAGTGGCTTATAGGAGTACATATCCCCCCAATTGACCGATGCTATACTATGAAGATATCCTTTTTCTACAAGGATTTCAGCTGCCTCTTCAAGTGTAACATGGTCTAATTCCGGCATAAACGGAATTTTCAAACTCTTTTTTTTCTGGTTCATAGATATTTTCCATTAGATTAGCTTCTTTCGGCTTTTGTAATTTATCTATTTCCGCAATTACGCCCAGAATAAATCCGGCGACTGATATTAACACCATGACAATGGCAATAACTTTATTGACAAGAAACAGACTTCTGATTTTAAAATGATTGCGGGCTTTATTCATAACCCAGGTAATGAAGAACCACCAAATTAACGCTCCGATGGCAACAGACATATATCCGATCAGATAATGATAAGGCGTATGTGCATCCATCAGGAAATTAGTACGCGCGAAAAGGGCCATATAGAAAAATATGATCAACGGGTTCGACAAAGTCAGCACAAAACCGGTCGCAAAATAGGTAGCATGAGAGGTATTGGATACTTGAGCGGCATTCAGGTCTTGTAACGGATTCTTTTTCCAGAGGTAAAAACCAAAGATAAAAATAACAATACTACCGACTATCTGTAAGGCAGACTGATTTGAATTAACAAAATCTACGATAAAAGATAATCCTAATCCGGACACCAAAGCATATAATACATCTGAAACAGAAGCTCCCAACCCTGTCATCAATCCGGCGTGACGACCCTTATTCAGCGTACGCTGAATAACAAGCACTCCGATTGGTCCCAGCGGGGCTGAAACTAAAATGCCGATCACGATTCCCCAGATGATAGTATAAATCATCACACTCACTCCTTTACTATTCTCTTTACTTTAATAATATTTTTTCACAATCTCGTAATTGCAAAGATAGGGGTAATAAATTTTATTTCATAAGTGAATCTTTTATTTTTAACACACACACCGTGCTTAATGGGTATCTTAATTCATTTAACATATGTAAATTCACATTTAATTCAAATTGTTTGATCAGATTCTTTTGATAGATGTCCGTTTTGCTTAATTTTGCAGTCGAAATAGCAATTGAGAGAAATATTTGTCATTCATAGACTTTTTTTCCTTCTATTTGATTTCAAGATCTGATAGAAGACAGATTTTTATTTAAGTGTTTTTATTTAAAAGTTATAACACATTGCTATTTATAAGGTGCCTTACTAACAAGTACAATATAAAATGATTCTTTTCT
>JAVWBH010000062.1:0-11545 GCA_036649595.1 Bacteroidales bacterium | reverse complement strand
TAAATTTTAGTCCTATGATTTTCAGACCCCAAAATTAATAAAAAAACAAGCAGGAGGGATAGTTTCAAATCGGAATATCGAAGTTATCTCCACTAATATAGACTTTGAAATAAAAAAAGAGGAATGTTAACTTTGGATTGCCAACTCCGCCATTAACTTCCTCTAATTATATATTTTTTAAGCCCCGATTATTTATTGGGAGTTTCCCATTGATATGTATTTGTACATTTCAAATCAACTATTTGATTGCCGGTCTGTATCCGGAAGTCGCCTTTTTCAAGAATCCATTTACCATTGGCCCCTACAAAAGCTAGGTCGCTGCCCTTTATTGGGAATGTAACGGTTTGCGTTTCTCCCGGTTTGAGTTCCACTTTCTGAAATGCTCTCAGCCGGCGGTTTTCCGGAGTTAAAGAGGCCACCATATCCCGGCTAAACAACATTACTACTTCCTTTCCCGTCATTTTTCCGGTATTGGTTACGTCAACGGAAAATATCAGATCGTCTGACGCTTCAAAATCCGCTTTCGAGCATTTCAAATTATCATACCCGAATGTGGTATAGCTTTGTCCGTATCCGAACGGCCATTGTACGGAAATTACCGCATCATAATCGTATACACCTTCCATCTTGTCGGTTTCTTCGCTGACGCGGAAGTCATAGGTGGTCAATTCAGCTTGATTACGCGGATAGGTATAAGGCATCTTTGCACTTGGATTCGCATCGCCGGCAAGAATATTGGCAAGCGCATCGCCCCCAAAGTTACCCGGTAGCAGAATATTGATTACCGCATCCGATAAAGGCTCTATATCATTAATGATGCGTGGCCGTCCGCCGTTGAGCACAAGAATAATCGGTTTTCCGGTTGTGGCAAGGGCTTTGACCAAATCGCTTTGGTTGGCAGACAAGGCCAAGTCCGATAAATTGCCGGGCGTTTCACAATATGAATTTTCACCGATACATGCAATGATCACGTCTGCATTTTCGGCTGCACTTACGGCTTTATCGATTTCAGGGGAGTTCTCTTCATAATAATTCCCCTCAGGGACGTAAGTAACCCCTTGCTCTAAAGCCACATTTGTTTTCCCGAATTTATTTGCCACCGCTTCATAAATCGTATTATAGTCATCAGCAAACCGATCTGTCAGATGTCCTTGCCAAGAATAACTCCATCCTCCATTCAAGCAACGCATCGAATTTGCATTAGGGCCGGTGACCAAAATTCGCATCCCCTTATTCAAGGGCAGGACGCCATTTTTGTTTTTCAAAAGCACCAGCGATTCTTCGGCAGCCCGAATCGCCATATCAGCGTGTGCGTCGCTTGCAAAATCAGGATAATCCTCTGAGTAGGTATTCGGTTTGTCGAAGAGTCCCAGACGATATTTTAACCGGAGTACGCGACGTGTCGCATCATTTATACGACTCATGGACACCTCTTTTTCCTCCACAAGTTGTTTGAGTAGAGAACAGAAATCCAAATCATACGGTTCCATCGCCATATCAATTCCCGCGTTTATAGCGATTTTGATCGCTTCTTTCTTGTCTGCAGCGATGTGTTCTCGAGTATAAAGGTTATTAATGTCTGCCCAGTCAGTTATCAACATACCGTCCCAATTCAAATCTTCTTTCAACCATTGGGTCAGCAGTTCATAACTCGAGTGTACCGGAACTCCGTTGACGCTTCCACTATTTACCATTACGGTAAGCGCACCGGCTTCTACGCAGGCTTTGAATGGAGCAAAACATTTTTCTCTTAATTCGGATACCGGAATATAGGCGGGAGTTCTGTCTTTACCGGTTCGGGCCTGGCCGTAGCCCATATAGTGCTTTACCGAAGTGGCGATACGGTCGGTAGGGATGTGGTTGGGATCGTCGCCCTGAAAGCCTCTTACGGCATGGCTTCCCATTACAGCGTTTACCAGGCAATCCTCACCATAGTTTTCCCAAACTCTCGACCACCGCGGATCACGAGCCATATCCACTGTAGGTGAGTAACTCCATGGACAGTTGGCGGCTCGGGTTTCATAGGCAGTCACTTTTGCCGCATCATACACAAGTTGTGGATTAAAGGATGCGCCCAAATTAATATTTTGGGGAAACAAGGTTCCTTCAAGTGTATAGGTTGTTCCGTGGTTCTGATCCAGTCCGTATATGCAGGGGATCCCTATTTCCTCCATAGAGATCCGCTGTATCATTCCGATAATCTCTTGCCATTTCTCCTTCGATTGAGCAACCGGCCCGGGAGCATTGAGTATCGATCCGATTTTATAATTGGCTATGGCGTTGTGAAGTTTTTCTTTATCTAAGAAGAACTCATTGTTTTTCCATACGCCTAATACATCAATGGATATTTCAGTCATCTGACCAATCTTCTCTTCAAGAGTCATGCTGCTTAATTTCTTTTCAACGGCAGCTTCAATCATCTTATCCTGCGGTACACCCGCAAGCACCACTTGTCCTAAACAGGCAATGCTTGCAGTGAGCCCTGCAATCAACATTTTATGTAAATTCATTTCTATTTAATCATTTAAGAGTTACGAGGTCAACAAAATATCCATGTCCGACACAGAGGAACCCGCTTTGTTCCATAATCATGTTAAGAGCCGCTTGCGAGAGTGTAATTTCCAATACGCCTGCGGTCGATACCTCGACAACGGCCGTATTCGGTAAATCGTTCCACCAACCTGATACAGTGCGAATCTGATGGTATTCGGCTGCGGGTTCCAACGAGTAATGGATAGACATTACAGAGCCTGGTTTAACCGAGGTAAAAATCTCTTGTCCGATGAAGTTGAATGTTTTATTCGGGCTTTCGTCAGGCAAATCCCATGATACGTAGTGATGGCCGCCCCAAAGGGTATGTTGTGAAGATACGACCACGTTGGTTTCAGCAACCACCTGTTTGTTTTTAAAGAAGGTTACGTTGCGGCCATCCGTCATTTTTCCAGTCAGTAAATATTCGCCATCCTCTATCGACGGACATGTAAATTGAAGGGTAGTAGCTGTTTTTAATGAAAACTCGTTTATCGTTATTTCCCCCAATTTCAACAATACCACCTGATCAAGATTTATCCCAGTCATGGTACATTCTGTATCGGGCATTGCACGGTCGGCTCCCGAGGTAATCAAAGCAGATGAGCTTATCGTAACCAAATCGCCACCATACTCCATACCTTCCGCATCGATCAACACGATTCTTTCCTTTCCTTCTTCGATATCATCAGGAACTTTATAGGCGATATGGCTATCGCCCTCTTCTGTAACAACTGTAAATTCGGGAACTGTTTTTTCACCGATTTTCATCTCTTTTACACGCTCAAGGTTAATGCCGTATAACAAAGCGGGGGTGCCGGGAGAGATGATGCGTTCAAAACTTACTTCAGTCGTTGATGGATCTCCTTCTAGTGGATCTACCTGTACGATCCCTTCACGAGATGTAGTCTTTCCTTGCATGGTGGTTACTACCACTTTCATCTGATATACTCCTGCAAGTAAAGCGATGTCTATACTTTTTCCGCTTGCAACTTCACGATTGTCGAGATACCAAGTTGTCTGTACATAATCAGCCGGTGTAACGGTAAGTTCCATCGTGAAATTGACATCCCGGTTACCGGAATATATAACCGGAAGTTCACCATTGTTACGATCTGGAAATAGGGGCGCAAGAATATGGGGCTCATCATCCGGCCCTGCTACCGAAAATGGCTTGTCATCATTGCACGATATGAGCAACAGGCTCATTGAAAGCAAGCCGATGAGTATTTTATATATTAGTTTCATTTGAATAGAATTTATTTTTTGACATTAAGGTATAAATGAGTCCTTTAATTTACGTCCCACCAAATAGGGGTATTCCAACTGTTGTTTCCTCCCATACGCTCGAGCGCTTCTTCATAATTATGCTTATTGTATGAAGATTCGAGTACAGGATAGCACAGACGTACCGGGATTTCCATACCACCGGTAAGGAACTGCCCGAAATTGTATTCAGCAGGCGATTTCATACGAGGGAAACCGGAACGGCGCACATTGGCCCAGCTTTCTGACGGATTGGTGAAATGAAGTATCCATGCTTGTGTATTGATAGCCGCTTTCTTCTGTTCGTTGGTGTAACCAATTCCGTTGTTTGCGATAAATTCATTGAAAGCCTCGTCCGATATTTTTTCACACCCATAGTTGTCGGAAAGAAAATCCATCGAAGCGCGTACCCCTTTGGCATAGAAATCTGCTACGGTCGAAGCCACGTTCCACCCTTTCAAAGCTGCTTCGGCGAGCAAGAAATTCACTTCGGCATAGGTCATCACCACTCCCGGATTATTCCCTTTTAGGAAATTATTTGCCAACTTGGGCTCTGTTTCACGCGCCATATTGGTCTCTACCGATGGGTTGGTCAATGCAATCTCTTTCATCAAGTCGCTTTCATACCCGGTTGGCCACGGTTCCCATGAAAATGCACCCGGATCGCGCGGATTCATGTTTATCTCTTTGGCGATGATCTCATCGGTAAGGTCGATACGGTTCTGCGGACTTGTTGAACTCATGAGCCCGTCATAATAGAAACGAGCGATGAGGAATGTGCGCGGATCTCCCGAGTTATACAGCTGATTGAAGAATGTCGAGCATAAATAGCTGGGATTATTAGCCGGGTCATTACCAAATAGCAATTGAGACAATGCATTGCCACGATAATCGGTAAAAGCATCTTGCCCAAAGCTGAAAGATATTTCCATATATTTTATCAGTGCGTCATCTGTCGCATTGGCAAATACTCCTCCCGTTGAAGCGAGTGCTTCTTCAAATTCCATTTGTGCTTTTTCCGGCTCTACATCCGAAATTCGCATCGCATAGCGTAAGCGTAGCGAATTGGCCAGTTTCATCCATTTTGAAATATCGCCTTTGTAGATTACGTCTCCTGTTATCTTATCCCCCGAAGAGTTAAGTCTAGCTTCTGCGTCTTTTAATTCAGTAAAGAACCACGAATAAATCTCTTGCTGTGTATCATAACGAGGATTGAATTTCTCTTCCAAAAATCCCAAGCCGGCTTCGAGGCAAGGGGCATCACCGTAAACGTCGGTAATTAAAGAGATCATGTACACCCGGTATATTCTCAAAACGGCATTGATATTTGCAAGAGCTGCATCGTCTTTAGTGCGGTAGATTCCATCTGTTAGGTTTTTAATCGCTTTCGGATAGAACGAGGTCCAAATGCGGCTCATCTCATTATTGTCGAGGGTGTGGCGTCCGCCATAATTGGTGGTATTCCAACATCCCATCAGCTGCTGAGAGAAGGCATAATGGTAGTTCCTGTAAATTTCGACCATGCCCAAGTCGCCATAGGTTTGCAACTCGGCGGTTGTCAGCTGAGCATTCGGGTCGATACTGTTTGCTTTTGAAGGGTCGGTGTTTAAGTCCGCCATATAGCTGTCGCTACATGAACCGAACGCTAAACAGAGGGTTGCCAGTGACGACAATAGATAGGTTCGTATTGTGTGTTTCATTGATTTTTCTGCTGATTAGAATTTAACATATACATTAAAGCCATAACTTTTACGCGATGGGAGCGAACCATACTCAAGCCCCATACCGGTCGTATTGTTGTAATTTGAGTCCGGATCGATATCGGGTATGTTTTTCCATACGATGAACGGATTGCGTGCCACAAACGATAACGTCATATCCTGAACCACTTTCCCAAGCCACTTCTTCGGGAATTGATACGTCAACGTGATTTCACGACACTTCACATACGAATTGTCATAAATGAACATTGACGGTGCGTTACGACAAACACT
Organism: Bacteroidales bacterium; assembly: GCA_036649595.1. Lineage (GTDB taxonomy): Bacteria > Bacteroidota > Bacteroidia > Bacteroidales > JAUNSR01 > JAUNSR01. Next base: position 5,756 of record JAVWBH010000062.1, on the reverse strand, counting down.
CATCCAATAATCTTCCGGATTAATCTTAATGTCATTCGGCCGATAGGTACCGTCGCCATTGTCGATTACCCCCGGAGCTACGAATCCACCGGTAGGTGTCCAGGATGCCGATCCTTTTGCGATGCCCGCAGCTTGTCGTTCCTCTTCTGACTTATACCATTCTTCACGTCCAAACAAAGTGGCTTTGCTTTTGCCCGATTCATAAGCTGCACGCGCCGACATGGAATATAAATCGGCACCCACTTTTACGTCAAACAGAGCCGTCAGCCCGAAATTCTTATAACGTAAAGTCGTATTGATACCTCCCGTCCAGTCCCAAGAGGCATTACCAAGCACATGGTTGCTCTTATCATACATCGGTAATCCGGTTGTGGCATCGATAAGGATATCTCCTTTTTCATTGCGCTGGAAATCAGGACCTACAATCGAACCGAAATTCTCGCCTACTTTTGCTGCTACCTGTACATCAAGCCAAGTTGCTTTTTCAAGTTCAAACATATCCATGTCGTCAACAAGCTTCTTCACTTTGTTATTATTCTTTGAGAAATTCAGATTCAAATCCCATGTAAAATCACGGATTTGGAGTGGTCGTGTATTGAGGGATATTTCGATCCCCTGATTTTGAATCTCTCCGGCATTGATTAATCGGTAAGGATAACCGCTCGTCCAACTGGATGCTATGCCCAGGATTTGGTTTCTTGAAATTTGATTGTAATAGGTGAAATCGAGCCCGATTCTGTTGTTTAAGAATTTAGTTTCAAAACCACTTTCAAACGAGTTGGTTCTCGTAGGCTTGAGGTTCTTATTCGGGATGGTTTCGTTATCGATATAACCGATGGTATACCCCGGATAAGTAAACTTCGACTTGCTATATACCAGTCCCAACTGATACGGATCGGTGTCAGAACCCACTTGTGCCCATGATACTCTTATTTTTCCATAAGGAAATACACTTCCACTTTTAATCAATTCGGAAAATACGAAACTTCCCGATACAGATGGGTATACATAAATATTATTGTCGGAAGGCAAAGTCGATGATTTGTCGCCACGAACGGTTGCATCCAAATAGACCAGATTACGCCACCCGAGATTTACCGCGCTGAAGATTGAATTAATCTGTTTGCGGTAGCTTTTCTCCTGTAAGCTTGTTTCGTTGAAACTCATCAGTGCCACTACATCCCGAATTTGCATATCCTGTGCGGTTGTAATGCCTATCTTGTTATCGACTTTATAAATATTGCTCCCTACCGTACCATTAAAATCGAAATCACCCCAGCGATTATTGTAGGTAGCGATCAATTCGAAGTTGTACATCTGATTATGGAATTGGTTGTTCTGAAGATATCCGGCCTCATAACCGGGAGTGGTTGGGGCTTTGAAATCCTGAAAATTAAACCAATTCAATTCAGCACCCGCAGTACCTTTTATCTTCAGATGCGAGCCGATGTTCCAAATAGCGGTACCGTGAAGGCGGAACAGGTCTTTTTTCGATTCATTCGAGTTCTTATATATATCCCAATAAGGATTCACATTATAGGGATCCATCCCGTTCCAGTTTGAATACTCCCCGTCTTCGTTCTGGTAAGTGCGCAACCAATCCTGATCGTAAGTGGTTGCAAGGGTCATCAGGTTTTTTCCGATATTCGATTTGCTGTCGCCCAAAGCCGGTCTGTTTTTAACCTTTTCATGGGTGTAATTGACAGAGAAATCGAGCTCTACTTTATTTAGTGTGGAATTAGCCCTCAAATTAAAGATATCCCGGCTCATATGAGTTTGGGGGACGATATCTTTATTCTGCATATCGGTAAAAGTAAAACGCAAGCCTGTATTTCCCGTATTGGACGATACCGTAGCGGTATTGTTTGCGGTAAGCCCCGTACGGAAGAAGCCGGACATATTGTCGGGGATAATAAGATAAGGGCGTTCTACACCATCAAAATAGCGTAGCATATTGCCTCCGTCGGCTTTTGCGCCCCAACTCTTATTGGTATTTGATACAGCGTCTATGCTATAGGTACCGTTGCTACCCATTCCGTAGATTTGTTGGATGTTGTTCCATTTTGACAATTGCTTGTCTACAGTGAATGTGCCGTTATACTCAACCGAATACTGTTCGCCTTTTGCTTTTTTTGTGGTTATTAGAATAACGCCATGGCTTGCTCGGCTTCCGTATAGGGCCGAAGCTGCGGGCCCTTTCAATACAGACATACTTTCAATATCGTCCGGATTAATGCTCGATATACCATCGCCCAGATCATATCCTCCCGCATTACCGGCACTTCCGAAATTCGTATTGTCGAGCGGCACTCCGTCTACAACATACAATGGTTGGTTGTTGCCTGTCATTTCCGTACTACCACGAAGTATTACGCGTGTTGATCCGGAGGGCCCTCCCGCGGTTTGGCTCACTACCAACCCCGCTACGCGACCTGCCATGGAGTTAATCACGTTTGTTTCTTTTGCTTTTTCAAAGATATCCCCTTTCACTTCGTCAAGACCGTAACCAAGTGCCTTTCGTTCACGTTTTATCCCCAATGCGGTAACGACTACATCATTCAGCAGTTGACTCTCTTGTTCGAGGTTTACCGTAATGGGTTTTGAGGATGCTTTTATTTCAACGGATTTGAATCCTACATAGCTTACTATCAATGTTGCGCCGCTTTTTACATGAAGCGTGAAGCGGCCGTCAATATCAGTGATGGTTCCGTTAGTGGTACCCTTTTCCAATATAGAAGCCCCTATTATGGGTCCTTCTACATCTTTTACGATTCCTGTTACTGTTATTTGCGAAGAATTGTTTTGTGTTGAAATGGGAGAGGCGGCGATAGTAAAAGGAATTGCTATCGGCGAAATTCCCAAAAACAATACGGCACAGCACACAGTTTTTGAAACTATCTGTTTTTTCATCTGTATAAATTTATTTTTAATATTAAGATCAGACGTACCATTTATATACCTTCTGGGAGGTTGCTGAACTTTAGGTAAGTTCTGGTGACTCGATTTAATGTAAGTTTATTTATTTTCAATAATCTGGATCCAATCGATATACATAAAAGCTTTCTGCCCTTCCGGAAGTGCTGTAATCGCTGTTTGATCGATTATTCCGGTGAACGAACCCCCGACTGCAAGATTAAAAAGCAAGAAGAATTCATCATGGAAATAAGGATTCTCTTTTGTGTTGAATGTATTAAACAGACTGCCGTCAATCAATATTTGTATTTTGTTTTCATCCCATACCAAAGAATAGGTATGATAGTTCCCATCCTGTAAATTCTTTGGTGCATTAGCAGCGTAATATGATTGTTCATGCCGACTGACGTCCGGTCCAAAATGCAATGCCGTGTTTATGCGTTTTGAGGTAGTTCCTGATTTAATACCTTCTGCATCTCCCATCTCCATAATGTCAATCTCACCGCATGCTGGCCATTCTTTATTGTTGTCTCCCATCATCCAAAAAGCGGGCCAAAGACCATTTGCGGTTTTGGGAAGCTTGATACTTGCTTCCAGTTTTCCATACTTGAAGCTTTTTTTCCCTTTTGAATTAACCCTTCCGGATATGATCTTACCATTTTTATGTTCCGCCGTAAGAATGAGAACCGTGCGATTTCCGTCTTTTCCTACCGAAACATTGGCCGGATGATAAGATTGTAGTTCTTGATTTGTCCATCCCGCCTCGTGTGTCTCTTTATTCCAAACAGAGGTGTCAAACGTGTCGAAATTATCCTGAAAGGATATGGTTTCATTTGGAGTTAAGGCGGGATGTGGGATGTCGAGACTGTCTGCATTGGATGTACACGCTAAAGATGTCCCACACATAACTGTGAAAAGAATTGATGTGAATTTGCTCATGGCTGGTATTATGAGGTTATACGCTAAAAAGGTTGCCTTGCGCATTTGATATGTTGTAGGCAACGTGTCAAAAATAGCACCTCGAGTCTTTTCTTACAGTTCGATTGCTGACATTAAAGGTTTGAATGCTGACATTTAGTATAAGTGGTTGGTTATTAGTGTTTGTGATAGTGCGTAAAGGACGAGGTAAGCCCCGTCCTTCCGATTAGTTTTCTTTATTTTCGATTTCTGACACAGCAAATTTGCTTGGTTGTACACCAAATTGTTTTTTGAAAATGGTACTGAAATATTTCGAATTGATAAAACCAGTAGCTTCGGCGACTTCCGTAACCGACATTCCCTGGCGTAAAAAATCGGCAGCCCGTTCCAAGCGAAGGATGCGGATGAATTCTTGAGGGGCTTTCCCCGTAAGAGATTTTAGTCGGCTGTAAATAGAGTTCGACTCATTGCCATTTCAAGGCATAATGTATCAATATTGAATTCCGTATCGCTTAGATTCCGGATAACAATGTCGGTGACCTTTACCATGAAAATATGATCGCTATCCGACAAATCCAATTCTTTCGGACTATCTGCTTTTTCCTCCAAAACAGATGTTGTCCGATCGGGAGTAACCTGATCAACAGCCTGTTTTAATAAAAAGTTACGCAATCGGTTTCGGTTTTCAATCAATCCCTTCACTTTGAGCTTTAAGATTTCGGAACTGAAAGGTTTCGCAACATAATCGTCGGCTCCTTTCTGTAATCCGTTGACAATCGAATCGTGATTGGTTTTTGCCGTGAGCAGTATTACCGGGATACCCGACGTTTCGGGGGTATTTTTGATCGTTCTACAAAAATCATCCCCTTGCATACCGGGCATCATCACATCCGAAATAATCAGATCGGGATATTCGGTCGTTAAATATACTTGTGCCTTATCTGCCGTTGACATTGCTACAACCGTATAATCGGATGCGAAAATTTTACTTAGATAATGGCGCAGATCATCGTTATCCTCGACGATGAGGAGAGTAATATCTTTATCGGAGTTTATTTCATTTTGCCTGTCGGGAATCGATACCGCCAATTCATCCGTCGGGTAGGATGCTGATGTATGCTTCGGCTGAACTTCAACGTCCTCATAAACGCGACTAAAACTTACGCTGAAGGTTGTACCTTCACCCTCGATCGACTTGAATTCAATATTCCCTTTGAGCATCTTTACGATACGTTTTACCTGTAAAAGACCAAAGCCAGTGCCAGGTTGTTGTGAGTCGCGTGCATTCTTTGCTCGGTAGATGTCTGAAAAGATATGCTTATGATCATTCAACGGAATGCCTATTCCACTGTCGATTATATCTACCGTGACTTTGTTTTGGAAAGCCGTCATTACTACCTTGATAAATCCGTTGGCATCCGTATATTTACACGCATTCGACATCAGGTTGTCAAAAATCATCTCCAGTAGATAAGAGTCGCCGCTTACACAAACCGGCGATTCGGGCATCGTTAGGGAAAGGCGTATATTCTTTTTGTCACATAAATTTTGAAAACACCCCACCTCTTCGCGCAATATGTTACGTAAGTCAATCGTCACAGGTTTTAAACGGTAATTGCCCGAGTCTATTTTCTCAAATTCAAGAAACCGGGAGGTGATTGAATTCAGTTTATGGATATTTTGTCGGGCTATATTGAGTAGATAAGTTGCGTTTGATGATAGATTATCTTCGTTTTGCAGATCTTCTAAAGGAGCTGTCGCTAAAGTTAGCGGCGTACGTATATCGTGGGCCGTATTAATAAAGAAACGGATTTTTTCTTCATGATAACTTTTTTGCAACTGATACCATTTATAACGGAAGATGAAATAGATGGTTATTGCCAATAATAAAATATAAAGTATCCAAGCCCACCAGGAGTTCCACC
>JAVWBH010000061.1:0-11569 GCA_036649595.1 Bacteroidales bacterium | reverse complement strand
CCAGGTCAAGTTCTGTTCCGGCATATTTACCATAAAGAACCTGATCACCCGGTTTCACAACCATCTCTTCGTCTTTTGTTCCTGCTCCGACAGCAATAACTTCGCCTTTAAGCGGTTTTTCTTTTGCAGAGTCCGGAATAATAATTCCTCCGATTGTTCTTTCTTCTGCAGGCGCTGGTTTTACCAAAACGCGATCTGCTAATGGCTTAATATTCATAATTTATTTCTTTATTGAATTAATAATTTATACGATTCCCAATCTTTTTTGGGTTAAAAGATTTCATATATCTTTTACACAAAGTTCGTGCCATTTTATTCCGCTCCTTTTTTCTGTCAAGAACGGACAAAATTACTGACATACAAAACGCTTCTCTGACAAGTTTTCCGATTCGCCCACACGCTTGGGCAAGCTATTGGATAATAAGGACACGTATACACAACAAAAAAGCGGCCTTTTTGTTGTTAGCAAATAAAATTTCAATAATAAAAAAATGCCGTAATTCGGGAATTAACCCAAATTACGGCATTGCAATATAAAAAGCGTTTTTATTTTGTACTGTTCATCAACTTCATGTCGGTTGCTTTTCCGGCCTCAAAATACTTTTCCGGAATCACTTTCCAGTCTCCGCGACTTGTGGGAGTAATTACTTTTTGCTCCCGAATATAATCCGCAATATATTTGCGCACATCATTTTTTGAAGCATTAATCACACGGGCATCGGTCTGCTCTTTGGTAAAACCGAGTCCTTCGAAGAAAAAGCCTCCACCGCCGCTTGCCTGATAAGAATTGACAGCAACTTTATATTCTTTATTCATATCGAAAGGTTTTCCGTCACTCATCGAAAGAATAGTCACCCGCTCTCCGGCCGGTTTGGTTACATCAACGGTATATTTAATACCGGCTGCCGATGTAAAATTAAAAGAAGGTGTTACGAAAGAATAACCGAAACGCGGATTCTTCATCAAATTTCCTTTTTCATCTTTCTTGAAATTTAATAAATGATCTGACGGCGATTTCATCTGATTATACTGACGATCATAACCATATTCGAGAAATTTCTGAATCTCCTGTCCGGTCAACGACATCGTATACAGCAGGTTTTCATATTTATAAAGCGTAAACAAATTACGCATTGTCAATTTTCCGGTAGGAATCACAGCATCGGTAGAGAGCACCCCCGCAAACGAAATATCCGCACCGGTAGCCTGAAGTTGGGCGTTGTGAATCAGATCCATGAACTCAGAAGGTCCATACAACGCATCCCCGCTACGCAGCGTGTCTGTCAAGGTGCCGATTTCTGCATCAACATATTGATTAATCTGATCAACATCTTTACTAAATGCCTCGACAAAAGCTTTATCCTGAGGTACATTTTTCATCTCAACCAACGATGGTGTAATCTCTTTCTCGTATTTGTCACCTTTTTTACGGAGCTTAATATCGGCACGTCCCACATAACGCGCTCCTGTCTGAGCATCCAGTACCACAACGTCATTACCAAAATCATTCGTGATAATTTCTGCTTTTTCCTGATGGTCATGTCCAAGTAAGGCTATGTCGAATCCGTCTACTTTCATAACAGCCGGAATCGCCCCGTTTTCATTCTTTACCGTTTCCAGGGTATTTCCGCCTACCGTATAATCACTGCCTGAGTGGAATAGCCCGATCAAAAGATCCGGCTTCTCTTTTTGCTGGATATAAGGCACCCATTCTTTCGCAGTTTCCACCATATCCCGAAACTCAATATTTTCCCAAAGGTATTTAGGCAACCAGGCATGGATATTAGGCGTAATCATTCCCAACACAGCTACCTTGATTCCGTTTCTTTCAAATATGGCATACGGTTCGAAAAAAGGTTTTCCGGTCCGTGTATCAATAGCATTGGCCGCGAGCCATGGAAAGTCGAAATCATTCTGCACCCGGCTATATACCGATTCGCCCGGCTCGATATCGTGGTTACCCACCGTAGCCGCATCATAGCCGATATACTCCATCACGCGCGATTGGATATGCTCGCTGATAGTATCTTCAAAATTTGAATAATAAATAGACGGCTGCCCCTGCAGAAAGTCTCCTCCGTCAAGCAACAATACTCCGTCTTTATTTTTTTCACGCTCCTGCTTCACATAAGTCGCCACATTGGCAAGGCTTGTAGCTGCCGATTTATTTTTATTGAAGTCAAAAGGCAAAATCGCCCCATGCATGTCAGTTGTATACAAAAGGGTAAGTTCTGCTTCTTTTGGTTTTTGGTTACATCCGACAAGGGCAGCTAACCCAATGGCTACAATTGGTAAAAACTTCATTCGTTTGATCTGCATAATCTAAAAAATAGAGATTAGAAAGAAATGATTAATTAATATAAATGCAAAGATAATTTGTTACAAGATTCTAACCGCCTATATTTCACCTTAATTTCTATAAATAACCTGTCCGGGAAATAAAAAAGGTTGCCATCTTATAAGATGACAACCTCTGATTTATCAGGAAAAGTTTTTTTATTTAGCCATTTCGCGAATCACGTTCATGACGCCAGCAGCTGTTTCTTCAGCTTCTTCCGGAGTGGCAGCCTCCGCGTATACGCGGATAATCGGCTCCGTATTTGATTTACGAAGATGTACCCATCTGTCTGGGAAGTCAATTTTCACCCCATCAATGTCCGTAATATCATATTGAGCGTATTTTGCTTTTACAGCAAGAAGCAATGCATCTACATCAATATCAGGAGTCAGTTCAACCTTTTGCTTAGCAATCGAATAAGCAGGATACCCGGCACGCATTTCGCTGACTGTTTTTCCGCTTTTCGCCAAATGCGTTAAAAATAATGCGATTCCAACCAATGCATCACGACCGTAGTGTGACTCAGGATAAATCACTCCGCCATTTCCTTCACCGCCGATTACAGCTCCGGTTTCTTTCATTTTTGCAACGACGTTAACCTCACCTACTGCTGCTGCGTTATATTCGCCGCCTAATGCCCGTGTTACATCACGCAGGGCTCGCGAAGAACTCAGGTTAGAGACTGTATTTCCCGGAGTATGGCGTAATATATAATCTGCAATCGCAACCAATGTATATTCTTCGCCAAACATAGCACCGTTTTCACAGATAATTGCCAAACGGTCTACATCAGGGTCAACAACAAATCCTACATCCGCACGCCCTTCTTTCATCAAAGAAGATATCTCTGTCAGATGTTCCGGAAGTGGTTCCGGATTATGAGGGAATTGTCCGTTTGGTTCGCAATATAGTTTTTCAATCTGTTTTACACCAAGAGCCTCTAATAAAGCTGGGATCGCAATACCTCCTACAGAGTTTACACAATCAATAGCCACTTTAAAATTTGCAGCTTTAATCGCCTCAACATCTACCAGGTCAAGAGCGAGTACACTCTCTATATGTTTTTGCGTATATGAAAAATCTTCTGTAAGTTTTCCTAATTGATCAACATCAGCGAAGTCGAAATCTTCATTGGCAGCAATTTCCAGCACTTCATTACCTTCAGCGGCATTCAGGAATTCGCCTTTTTCGTTCAATAGTTTCAACGCATTCCACTGACGCGGATTATGGCTTGCAGTCAGAATAATACCGCCGGCCGCTTTTTCGCCCGTAACAGCAAGTTCTGTTGTCGGAGTTGTGGCCAGGCCGATGTTTACTACATCAAAGCCCATTCCCATCAGCGTGCCGATTACACTATGCAACACCATTTCGCCCGAAATACGGGCATCACGACCCACTACAATTTTCTTTGAATCGCTCGCACCCATTCTACGAATGACAGTTGCATAAGCTGCTGTAAATTTTACAATATCCAAGGGGTTCAAACCTTCCCCTGCCTGTCCGCCAATTGTTCCGCGAATACCGGAAATAGATTTAATTAAAGACATAATGTTTTTTATTTTGAATAAGGAATAACGAACTATTATTGATAAGACGGCATATAACTAACCGTTTTATAATAATAAGGAATAACCTCTTGTTGATCTACTGCCATACCTAATTTAGAAGGCACGATCAAACTTACATTTCCTTTCTGACCCAAATAACGGATTGGGAAATCAAGGCCTGTTCCGAATTTACTCGGATACCCGGGGCGCCATGCCGTTAACAGCCAAGCCTGATAAGTATCTTCATTGCTGGTAAACGGAGAAGACGGATTATCATATGTAAGCAAATTATAACAGCTGTCAAATCGAATTACAATATTCGGATTATTGATTTTTGAATACATCTGCGTCGTATCGCCGAAACGGTTGATACGCATATACAGACCATCTTCAAACTTATACCATTTATCCAGCTCGAAATGAGTTGTACCCTCCGACCAGTTTGCGGCATCCGCCTGATACTTCAACAGGGCATTTTCTGAAACGGAAGTGAACGTTATTTTTTGTTCTGCAATAAATTTCTTTATCGCATCTTTTTCATCATCCAACTTCTGAGCATACGTCTTGTTGTCATCGCAAGAAGTAAATACTGCTACTGCTCCCATCATCAAAACAGAGCATAGATAAGTTATTCGCTTCATAATATTATTGTTTAATTGTTTTCAAAAATAATGATATCCTTCGCGGCACGTTTATTTATCGAGGTAATTTTCGAAATGCGGCAGAATTGATTCAAACAAACGTTCAGCCTCTTCCATCGTACCGAAAAACTCACCTCCCGAGGCATTTTTGTGCCCTCCGCCATTAAAGAACTGTTCTGCTACTTTATTGGCCGGGAAATTACCTTTTGATCGGAGCGAAACCTTGATATACTCTTTGTCTTCACGGAAAAATACTGAAAAAACAATACCTTTCACAGATAAAGGAATATTTACAAACCCTTCCGAATCTCCTTTCTTATACTCATAAGCTTTTAACTCTTCGGCTGTCAGAGAAATCATAGCCGCTTTATAAGGCTTAAAGATCTTCATTTTCTTATTGATCGTATACCCCATTAAGCGTTCGCGACTTTCAGAAAAAGTATTAAACACACGGTCGTAGATCTTATCTTTATTAATACCGATCTTCAACAGTTCGCTAATAATAACATATACTTCCGGCGCATTTGAATTATAGGTAAATGCACCCGTATCTGTCATCATTCCCGTATAAATAACAGTTGCTATATTGAGATCAATCATATCGAAAAATCCCATCCGACAGATTAACCGAAAAATAAGTTCACTGGTAGACGATATCTCCGGATGGGAAATAACGATCTGACAGAAGTCTTCCGGATATAAGTGATGATCAACCATAATCCGCAAAGCATCGGCTTTAACAACCTCTCCGGCCATCTTCCCCATGCGCTTGGCAGCATTAAAATCGACACAGAAAATTACATCCGCAGCCGCAATCTCTTCATTTGCCACATCCGGTGTGTCTTCGTAAAAAAGAGCATCCTTCACACCAGGTAACCAGTTCAGGTTATCTGATACACTGTCGGCATAAATTACCGTTACTTCTTTTTCCATCTCTCCCAGAAAATGATACAATCCCAGCGAAGAGCCAAGGGCATCTCCATCAGGCGAAACATGTGCCACTATGACAAATTTATTATGCTTCTCTATCGCTTTCTTTACTTTCTGTACCAGTTCTTCCCGGATAACTTTCGTAATCATAAAATCAATACTCTTCTTTGAATCACTACGTTCTCTGTTGAACGAAGTTTCAAAAGTACAAATTTAATCCATTTAATACTTATAAGTATTAGCAAAAACGCCCAATCACATAGCTGAGCGGTTAAAAAGATTTATTTCAACTGCGAGCAATACAAAGTTTTAAGTTTATATTTGCATTTATTGTAACCCTTACAACGAAAAGCAATAAGCCTCTTTTGTTTATAATTTTATTTTTTACATTAAAGTCAAATGCGCCATTTATATCCCTTTTGTCGGGTAGCTCTGCTTTAGGTGAATAATGGCGATTTCATCTTTAAAATAAATATCCATTCTCAAAATATCTAAACGCTAAATTATCACCCGATGAAGAGATTTTTTTTCTTATTCACACTCTTATGCTTAGCTCTTTGGAGTTACGGGCAAATTATTGAACCTATCACCTGGTCTTTCTCGACCAAAGATCTTTCGACAACCGAAAAAGAACTGATTTTCAAAGCGTCTATTGAAAATGGCTGGCATCTTTATGGTCTTGACCTACCCGAAGGCGGCCCGATTGCTACTAAATTCAGTTTCAACGAAATAAAAGGAGCTAAACTCGTTGGAAAAATACGCGCTGAACGTACCCCTGTTTTCCAATATGACAAACAGTTTGGCATGGAGTTAAACTGGTTTGAGTCAGACATTACATTTGTACAGAAAATTCAGTTGACTGAGAAAAAATATAAAATTAACGGCGAGTTACGTTTTATGGGATGTAATGATGAAACATGCCTGCCTCCTACTCCCGAAGAATTTTCATTTTCCGGACAACGCGGTACCTCAACTGAGACCCAAGAAATATCAAGCGCAGAAGAGGTTGCCGAAAATGATACGAGCAAAGCTGACTCTGTCATCTCTCTCATCCCGCTTGAACCGGCAAAACCGGCAAAACAAATACAAAAAGAAGAACTTTCGACTGAAGATATCTGGGCTCCCGTAATTGAGAAATTACATGCTTACGGCGAAAAAGAGGTGAACACCGAAACATCGTTGTGGCTGATTTTACTAGCCGGATTTGCAGGTGGTTTATTCGCCTTGCTGACTCCTTGTGTTTGGCCAATGATCCCGATGACCGTTAGCTTCTTCCTGAAGCGGACAAAAAGCAGAAAGAAATCAATCCGCGATGCATTTACATATGGTATCTCAATCATCGTCATTTATGTAGCCCTGGGTTTGATCATTACCGGACTTTTCGGCGCGAGCGCATTGAATAATCTGGCAACAAATGCTATTTTCAATATTATCTTTTTCTTATTACTCGTGGTATTTGCGATCTCTTTTTTAGGAGCATTCGAAATCACATTACCGGCTTCATGGACTACGAAACTAGACAATAAAGCTGATTCTACAACCGGACTTCTGAGTATCTTCTTCATGGCGTTTACGCTTGCTCTGGTGTCGTTTTCTTGTACCGGCCCCATTATCGGAACCTTATTAGTACAAGCCGCATCAATGGGTGCCACCGCAGGGCCGGCAGTAGGAATGCTGGGATTCGCCATTGCCCTGGCTATCCCGTTCTCTCTGTTTGCAATCTTCCCGTCAATGCTTCAGTCGATGCCAAAATCCGGCGGTTGGCTAAATGCAGTAAAAGTTGTATTGGGATTTTTGGAACTGGCGCTTGCCCTTAAGTTTTTGTCTGTTGCAGATCTTGCTTACGGCTGGCGTATTCTTGACCGCGAAGTATTCCTGTCATTATGGATTATCATCTTCGCATTACTCGGATTTTACCTGTTGGGCAAATTGAAGTTTTCTCATGACAGTACAATTCCATACATAACTATTCCACGGTTATTCCTGGCTATCGTATCTCTGTCATTTGCAGTATATATGATTCCGGGCTTATGGGGTGCACCGCTAAAAGCTATCAGCGCCTTTGTTCCGCCTCTTGCTACTCAGGATTTTAATCTTTATGAAGATGAAGTGCATGCTGCATTTTCAGATTACGAAGAAGGTATGGCATATGCAAAAAAAGTAAAGAAACCGGTATTGGTAGATTTTTCGGGCTATGGCTGCGTAAACTGCCGTAAGATGGAAGCTACGGTGTGGACAAATCCGGATGTAAAATCCATTATTGAAAAAGATTATGTTCTTATTACCTTAATGGTCGATGACAAGACTCCGCTTCCGGAACCTATCAAAATCGAAGAGTATGGTAAAACCCGTACTTTACGTACCGTGGGCGATAAATGGAGCTACCTGCAACGCTCTAAATTTGGTGCAAATGCCCAGCCGTTTTATGTACTTTTAAATACAAGCGGAGAGCCTGTGGGGCCATCTTATTCGTTTAATGAAAATGTACCCGAATACATTAAATTCCTGACAAACGGATTAAAAGAGTTCGAAAAACAATAAGTGATTTATAATCAAATAAAAATGCATACAAAAGAAGAAAAAATAGAAGCCTTCGGGCGATTACTGGATGTGCTTGACGAACTACGGGTGAAATGCCCGTGGGATCGTAAGCAAACAAATGAATCACTTCGGGCCAATACGATTGAGGAAACATATGAATTATGCGCAGCTATCATGGCTGGCGATGATGAAGAATTGAAAAAAGAACTGGGCGATGTATTATTGCACATCGTATTCTACTCAAAAATCGGAGAAGAACAAAATAAGTTCGATATTGCCGATGTATGCAACACCCTGTGTGACAAATTAATCTTCCGGCATCCGCATGTTTTTGGTGAAACAGTTGCAGAAACCGCCGGACAGGTCGAACAAAATTGGGAACAAATAAAATTAAAGGAAAAAGGCGGAAACAAAACCGTTCTTCAAGGTGTTCCTGATGCATTACCTGCATTGATAAAAGCACACCGGATACAAGATAAAGCGCGTAATGCCGGTTTCGACTGGGAACAACGCGAGCAGGTCTGGGATAAAGTATCAGAAGAGTTTTCAGAATTAAAAGCGGAAATAGATGCTTTAAACCAAGATAAGATGGAAGCCGAATTCGGCGATCTTTTCTTTAGTCTGATTAATGCCGCGCGCCTTTATAAAATTAATCCTGACAATGCTCTTGAACGGACTAATCAGAAATTTATTCGCCGCTTCAATTACCTTGAACAGCGGGCTAACGAAGCCGGACTCAACCTTAAGGACATGACCCTGTCGGAGATGGATGCTTTTTGGGATGAAGCGAAAAAACTAGGATTATAAATTTTAATAATTTACAAATATGGGATGCATAGGCAATGTTCTGTGGCTTATTTTGGGCGGCTTGGCTACTGCCCTTGAATATTTTATTTCCGGAGTAATTATGTGTCTGACCATTATTGGCATACCCTTCGGCATTCAGGCCTTTAAACTCGGAATACTCGCACTATGGCCTTTTGGATCGACGATTACAACCACTCCCGAGGCGGGCGGCTGTCTTAGTATTCTAATGAATATCCTTTGGATTTTGGTTGGCGGTATTTGGATTGCACTGACCCATTTGGTATTCGGTGCAATTTGCTGTATTACGATTATAGGAATTCCTTTCGGCTTACAACATTTTAAAATGGCAGCCTTGGCGCTGGCCCCTTTTGGTAAGCAAATCAATTAACAGAAAATAAAAAACCACTTGAGACCCGTCCGGGTGCAAGTGGTTTTTTTATTATAGAATCCAATTAAATAAATACCCCGAAAAAATAATAATTGTGGCTACTGTCCCGAAAAAGATTGCAATCAGCTTCCAGGTCATCACCTTCTTAAGCATTGTCATTTCGGGTAATGATAAGCCTACCACCCCCATCATAAATGCAAGAGCCGTACCTATTGGCATTCCTTTTGCTACAAAAACCTGAATAACAGGTACTATTCCTGCAGCATTTGCATACATCGGCACCGCCAGAATCACTGCCAGAGGAACGGCAAAGAAATTATTACCCGACAGGTAATGCTGAAAAAAGTCAGCTGGCACATAGCCATGTATCGCAGCTCCGATTCCGATTCCGATAACAATGTAAAGCAATACGCCTCTCACGATTCCAGCCGCATCTCTCAGAATAGCCGGCAACCGTTTGACAAAAGGTTCTTTTTCTGATGCCCACTCTTCAGATTCGTGCTCACTCTCCTGCTGTATCTTCAAGACCCACGGGCTTAAATAACGCTCCAGCTTGAAACGGGATAAAAACAGGCCGCCTAAAATTCCCAACAAAATTCCGCTAAATGCATAAATCAACGTAATCTTTACTCCAAATGTTCCTAAAAACATGGCAATCGCAACTTCATTTACCAATGGAGATGTAATCAGGAAAGCGAATGTAACCCCTAAAGGAATTCCTCCTTTTACAAATCCGATAAATAGCGGAATAGAAGAACAAGAACAAAAAGGTGTTATCGCACCAAACAGAGAAGCCAGCACATACTGAAACCCATATAACTTGCGCGTATTTAAAAAATTACGCAACCGGTCAATCGGAAAATAAGCATTCACAATACCCATTAAAAAACTGATAAAAAATAACAGTATTATAATTTTAATCGTATCATAAAAGAAAAAATTCAAAGCACTTCCTAAATGACTATCGGCAGAAAGAGAAAATACTCCATACACCAACCAATCTGCAAATTTCTGGATCATATATTTACTCCTGAGAATTATTCTTTCCCTTTATCTCATGCAAATAAAATTCGAGAAACCCATTTTTTATTTCGTCACGTACGCGCACAAATTCGCTATGTACGTATTCCGGAGTACCAGTTACATGAGAAGGATCATCAAACCCCATATGAAGGCGGTGTTTTACCTCTCCGATAAATGCCGGGCAGGTTTCATTCGCACCTCCGCATACAGTAATGACATAATCCCATTCTTCTCCCAAATATTTCTCCACCGCATCCGATGTATGGCTGCTGATATCAATTCCGGCTTCAGCCATCACACTGACAGCACCTGCGTTAAGTTTACCTGCCGCTTTAGTCCCGGCCGAGGCTACAAAAATATCTTTATCAAAAGACTGAAGCCATCCATGGGCCATTTGGCTTCTACAACTATTCCCCGTACAGAGAATTAAAATTTTCTTCATTTATATCTCCTTTCCTTTTTTATTTTAATCTTAAATTCAAACACCTCTTTATCCCCTTTTATTTACTATTTCAACAGAGGGGTTAATAATGCTTTTACTTCGGCTACAGAAAGTTTTTTCCCAGAAGAAATAATTTTTCCGTCAACTACCAAAGCCGGCATCCGCATTACATTATATTCCATGATTTTCATGATATCTTCTTCTTTTCGCAATGCGATCTCACTACCTAATTCTTCAACCGCTTTCTCTACCGTCTGATAAAGGTTTTTGCAACTACTGCATCCGGTTCCTAAAACAATCACTTCCATACCTGTTTTAATTTTATAATTCACACTTAATTCGTTATTCGTAAAACAACGAATATTATTTTCAAAAAAAGTCATTTACATCTCCCCGTTTTACAAGAAGGCTCACGGAAGAAAGTAGCGAAAACAGATCTTGCCTGTTGCCAGTTTTCTCTGTTAAGACAATACTTTACTTTTGGCGTTTCAATCTCGCCCTGAATAAGTCCGGCATCCTTTAACTCTTTTAAATGTTGAGAAACAGTAGCCTTCGAGATCGGTAATTCATCATGAATATCACCAAAATAACAATGATCCAGAGAGGCCAGAAAATCAAGAATTGCAATCCGGGCCGGATGTCCCAATGCCTTAGCAACTTGTGCTAACCGCAATTGCTGGTCCGTATATTTCTTTTTCTCATTCATTATAATCAAATCAATTTTATTGTTCGCAAATATACGAACAATAAATCAAATACTCAAAAAAAGTCACTTCTATTATCTATATCTGTTCAGGAGAAGATGGTATCCCGTAGATGCCTAAACAGTACGCAATCGAACAGTCATAATATCACTCATCCCAAAGCAAAAGCGCAAAAAAAACGGACAACAATGAAATGTAAGCAGATTAC
>JAVWBH010000060.1:5524-11650 GCA_036649595.1 Bacteroidales bacterium | reverse complement strand
GAGATGATTCACTTCTTTAAGACAAAGAAATTGTCTCAAAATACCATAAAAGGAATTGTCGAAAAGATAAAAAGCCAGCTCAGGAAGGCCGGTAACTACGGATATCCGGTTAATTCGAGTTATGACGAAGTGTTTGTCAAAAGTGCTGATTCTACCTCCGTATCTTTATCAATGAATGAGATTACTAGAATCTATTATTACAAAGACTTGACGCGAAAACAAAAGATGATCAGGGATCTTTTCATAGTTGGTTGCATGACCGGTCTCAGGTATTCTGATTACTCGACATTGACAATTGATAATTTTCAGAATAAAGTAATAGTAAAGAGTACGCAAAAAACTGGAGCTACCGTTTATATTCCTATGCACCCGTACGTCCAGGAAATATATACCAGATACCGGGGGCAGATTCCTACCGGTTACACAGTTTCATACTTCGATCGGGCGATAAAACAGATCTGTCAAAAAATAGGGATCAATCAGTCTATTCCTGTTGTTAAAATTCAAGGATTCGAAACTATCACGACCGTGAAACAAAAGTGGGAATTGATCAGCTCTCACACTGCGAGACGCAGTTTTTGTTCGAATGCACTGGCCGCCGGAGACCTGTCAACATCTCAGATTATGATGATGTCTGGGCATAAATCTGAGTCTTGTTTCTTCCGATATATCAAGACAGATAAGATCGCGAATGCTCACCGTGTAAGTGCAAGTAAGATGTTTCAGATATAATTAAATAAATAAGGCAATGACGTATTAAACGTCATTGCCTTTGTAAATTATTCTTTAGTTGATTCCTCTCTTAATCTGTTTAAAATTACATTTCTGGCATTTATAATTTCGTTATTTGACATAAGACTATTTGTGAATAAATTATATATGCCTATGCTTCGACCAATATTGGCATTTAATATAGTCGTTTATCTAAACTATATATAAAATACGAGCTGAATATCGCGTTTTTTGTCATTTCGGCTTCTGACAGCATTCTATATCTTCGGAGAAACGAACGATAGTATGCGAGAAAAAATACTCAGTGCCGATTACATTCGGCAGATTACCGAACAACGACTTCCAGACGGAAATCAGAAACCGTTTTCCATCCGCGCGCGAAGTACGAAAGGGCACGACCTTTCGGGCGAAAACGTGATTTGTATGGCCGCTTATCCGCGCGCCGGACAACGCTTGTTGCAATATCCTTCGGGAGACCGGCGCCGTGTGTACGATTGCCTGATCTTTAAACTCAACGACTACAAGATCGTAATGACCTGAGTAATATGCATCCTAAGCGTATTCGCCATATTAATGTTATTATGATTATTCAAATTATTATTCATAATACATTTATTAAACGTATTCAATCACATACAATAATTAAACCACCTAAACCGCTGCCGATATGAAACCGAAAAAACAGATCACCGTAACGCCCGATTCGCGACTCGACGAATACCGAGGCATCATGCCGATGGCGCGTGTACTCAATGTAAACGTTCGGAATCCCGACGGTGGAAACGTGAATATGGGTGTCGTATTCGGCATGAGCAACGGATTCGTTGGCAACGAAGGATTTGTCAGTACGACAGAAGCGTCGATAGTTGTGGAAGGTCAGGGCTCGAAGGGAAAAGGTTATATTCCTTGGGGCAAGAACAACCAGCTTCCCAATGAACTCGTAGCGTCGATACGACGCTCTCCCTATGCCGCCCCGGCCATGAAGTTCAATGCCGACGTAGCCTTTGCCAACGGCCCGCGCCCGATGTACACATGGCTCGATTTGTCGAATCCGGAGAATCCGCAAAAACGGCAGATACCCTATCATCTGGCGGGCGAAATGCTTCGCGAAAAGATCCGGCGAGTCAAAACCGAATTATCGGCAAGCGAGCAAGGGGGAGGATATATCGCGACAGATGAAGATGCCCGAATTCCGGATGCAGGTTCCGCACGCGAAAGACTGGCTGAACTGAACGCCGCGCTGGAAAGCTGGCAGACGACAAACGGAGAGCTGAAACGATTCATCGAAAACTCCGCCCTGGATGAGTTATACGTATCGCTGTGTTCCGACTTCGCTTGGTTCAGCATCGCATTCCCAGAATTTGTATTCAACCGTGGCCGCACAGGTGATAAGTGGACCAGCCGGATTGCCGAGCTTCGCTACCGTCGCGCCATGAGCTGCCGACTGGAAGAGCTCGACGATTTCGGTCGCGTCAATTATATTTATCACAATAACGATTGGGCATCACCTCCGATCAATAAGTCCGCCGATTCGGACGGAAAAACCAAGGCCATCCCATCGTGTTCGGCGGCGCGCGCCATGCGGGAATTGTACAGACTATCTGCGATAAACAAGAATACCAAAGACATCAAGAAACGAATCAACTCCCTGCTGATGCCGGTAGTTTACCCTTCGGTCGATAAGTTTTATTATCCGGAAGCAAGCTATACGGCGATGTTCCGTTCGCACATCTTCGAATATTCGATGCGCCTGATCCGGAACAAGGCGATTGCCGCCGACAACGACAACGTATGGGGATATGTTGTATATATAGATGAATCCTACATAAAAAAACTTTACGCCAATCGCGGTGCGAAAACACCCGAAGAACAGAGCGCAGTTGAAGACGAGCTGTTCGGTGAAATAGAACATTTCCTAAGCGAAGACTGCAACAAAGGGAAACCGCTCCTGGCGTTCAGTATGCGATCCGATGACGGAAAAACAGCGCTCCCTTCCATCAAGATCGAGCGGGTGGAACAAACCAAAGGATCTTCCGAAACGAAAGAGGAACTGGAAGAGATCGCTTCGATCCTATTTTTCTGCATGGAGATGCACCCAAGCATCGCCGGAGCAACGCCGGGCAAGAGCCGTTCGGCAGGGGGTACGGAAACACGCGAACTGTTCCTGCTAAAGAATGTGCGTATGGCACCGGTGCGCCATTTATTGCTGTCTCCCCTGCGCATCGTATCCGCATTCAACAAATGGGACGAGCACCTCGAATGGGAAATGCCGTATCCGGTACTGACCACACTTGATGCGAACAAAAAAGGTATCACAGACAAAACCGAATAACCATGCTGATCAGAACAAACGAAGAACTAATGGCCTTCATCCCCGGCCATCTCGACGACATAGAGGTTGTGCGCTCGTTTATCGAAACAGGCGAACAGTCGTTTATCATGCCCGTGCTGGGACACCAGTTGTATAAGGATTTGGTGGATGAATATGCCAATTTCGACGACGGTAAGTGCAATACTGACTCCGATTGGAAGGAGCTGCTCATTCGTGTGCAGCGGGCGTTGGCTAATTATGCCTATTACAAGGCTATACCGAAGCTAAACGTGACGTTCGTTTCCGGAGGTGGTGCGGCGGTAATGGTTTCTGATCGTGCGCAGATAGCTTCGAAAGATCGCGTTAACGACGTAAAAACATCGGTTTATGACGACGCACACGAGGGAATCGACCTGCTGATCGAATTACTCGAAGCGGATGCCGCTTCCGAGTCGCCGAAGTTCAAAGATATGTGGATGGAGAGTCGCTGGTGTACGCTCAATGCGAATACACTGATCCGTACGGCCACGGAGTTCGACCGCTTCGTACATATCGGAGCATCGCGGGTACGCTTCAACGCACTGATTCCGGATGTGCAATGTTGTGAAGACCTGTTTGTGCGCCCCGCTTTGGGCGACGCGCTTACAGATGCGCTAATAACGCATTCTCTTTCGCCAGATAAATCGCCAGAAGGCAACGGATACAGTCGCATCCTGCCGGCGGTATGCCGTGCACTTGCGTTGTTTACTGCCTCGCGCGATCCGCAGTTGAGCCGTCCGACGCAGGCTGTCGATGCCCGCATGTTGCTCTCGGACGTGATGAATCGAGTGACGTCCGATCCGAAATCATTTCCTGCTTTCTTACCTGTTAAGGATACGAAACCGAATGAAGAGACCGGTTCTCCGGTAGCCAATCATCATGGTACATCGCATCCGGATGGCTGTCGCGGGAAATCGTTCCGCATGGGATTCGGTAAAATAGGAATCAAATAAACCAGTATGTCATGAAACGACAAATCATACATATCAACGGATGTCCTACCGGATGGAACCAGCTGACCACGGCACAACTGGAATGGTTGCTGACCGTTTACGCCCGCTTCGGTTCTGACCCGGTCATGCTTCAGACGGTGGCGTTATTAGGACTGAACGACCTGAAGGTATTGCGCGAAGATGCGATCGATGACGATGACGAGCAGTTTTATCTGGTACGGGAACAAAAGCCTGGAGGACTATTCGCCCGCCGTAGCTGGCGCACCTTCCCGATCAGCGCCGATACGCTGCGCTATTTTGGCGACGTATTCATGAAGTTCCTGCACAAACCATGCACGCTCACCCGCTTTCCCTATCCATCTTTGCGCGTCGGATGGCTTCATTTTGCCGGCCCGGGCGACCGGATATGCCGGATGAACTGGATGCAATACTCCGATTGCGCACGCCTTCACGCCGATTACCTCACGCTCGATGCCCGCGTGTCGAAGATGGAAGAGAAAGGAACTACGCGCAAGCAACTCCGAGCCGCCATGCGCGACCGCGACGAGCAACTGGGCTACTTTCTGTCCGCATTATTCACGCCCGAAGGAAAGACATACACGCAAAGTCAGACAACGCGCCATTACCGCTGCATGATGCGCCTTTCCGACACGCGCAAGCAACTCTGCCTGCTTTACTGGAGTGGGTGCATGGCATATCTGCAAAAGCAGTATCGCTACCTGTTCACCGATTCCGGATCAGGCAAATCTGACAATGATCCGCTAGCACAGATCGCATCAATACAGGCCATTCTTTCCGACCGATTAAAGATGGATACATCCCATATCTGCAACGAGCCGGCTCATGTGATTTTACGCCACCTCGATACGATGCAGCATGAAGCAAAGATTCACGAACAGGCAATGAACAGGAAATAGCGATAATTACCTATTCATTAAATGTAAAACATTAAAACAGAAAAATAATGTTCAGAAATATAGTCAAAGAATGGGCCATGCGCTATCGCCCCATACGGCACAACGCCGCCACAAACAAGCGCTTTTTTGAATGCGACGGTATCGCCGACATCATGGATCTGCTGCAGGGCGTACGCGGTCAGGGATCTCCGTTTGTCGTGATCGATACCTCCATCGACGGACGCGTGATCAATAAGCTATTCCGTCGCTCTTATGGTATCTACTTCTTTGTAAAGAACGAACTATCCGGACGCCCCGATGCGGTATCCGGACAGGAGGAAGCAAAAGAGCTGGCCCTGAAAACAGCATTGCGCTTCCTGTGGAGAATGCGAAAGGAGAAAGTGGGTATTCCGATCTCGCCCGGATGCGTGCGCAATGACATCCGCCTGAAACACGTACGCGTTGACGAACCGAATATCCAGATACAAGGTATCGGCCCATTTGTCAATAACTATTGGGGAGCATGGATGGTAATCGACGTAGATTCGCCTGTTGCTGGATGCGACGACCTTTCAGAAGACTTGTATGAACCGATTTAAACAAATGATATGAACGGATATTCGAACATTGATAAAACATTGGCGATATGGGCGGAAAATACGCTCAAACGGATCCGTATCAATTTCGGAACGCAATATGTCTATCCGGTGAATCCTCCATACGATGGCGCCCGTAAATCAACAGGCAAAGCGTATCAGTCATTATACTGGGCTGTGCATTCGGCGGCAGGGGGAAGTGAATTCCGTGTGAATTTCTTCTTCAACTATTACCTACTATTTGTAGATTCCGGAGTGGGCAAAGGACATCCGTATCGCCGCGTAAACGATGCCGATCTTCGTTATGATACGCGCTATAAGGTATGGCCTACACGGCAAAACAGGTCAGGACGCACCGTGGGTAACGGCCGTGTTTCCCGTCCGATACTCAATGCGGAGATTCGCCACCAGGTGCGCGTTTTGGAATCCATATTATATAAGTATTACGACATTGAAGTGAAGCTGGCTATCCTGTACGGTATATCCAACGGACTGAATCCGGACGGTTCGATTCGCTTTTCGATCAATGAAGCGAAACTGAACGAACGCAACATGAGCCGCGACGCGATCCGGTCATACCTCGAAGATGAAGCCTATAA
>JAVWBH010000060.1:0-5514 GCA_036649595.1 Bacteroidales bacterium | reverse complement strand
AAAAAGAACAAATAATTACTTAACCTAAACCAAACCGATTATGTTTACAACTATTCTTTCCTATTTATCAAGTGTGAAGTCGGATCCGCTATTTCAATCCTTTGTTGATCGATGCTGCCAAGCCTTATTTTCCGTATTGGTTGCCTTGGCGGTTTATACCGAAGATGTATTTCCGCTGTTCCTGCTCTGCGTCGGGTTTATCTTACTCGATACGGCTTCCGCCTGTCAGATGCAACGACGTTTGCGCCGGATAAACCCAAACCACGATAAGAATTTGGGTAAATTCCGAAGCGACAAGTTTAAAGATACCATTTCGACAGTTCTTTATCTGATGCTGGCCCTTACGTTATCCGGAGCGGCCGATAAACTGATATTTCATGGAGAAGAGAATCTGTTTCCGCGTTTTATAACAGGGCTGTTCGTAGGATGGCAGGCATGGAGTTTTCTCGAGAATATTTCTTCTGGGCGCGATGCTCCATGGGCAAAACTACTTCAGCGCATCATGGTCGATAAGGCCGAACGATACACGGGTATCTCGTTTGAAGAATTTAGAAAGCTAACGAAGAAAGATGATTCTAGCGAACCATCGCCATACTAAAATATTTATTCCTGAGGTGTTTTTTCATGCTACAGAGTCGCCGTCGTTGAGATAACGCCGGCGATTCGTTTTTTATGAACATTACTAAAATCCATCCTTTTTATTTTTCATCAACTGTCGGATCATGGCTACCTCTTTGCGAAGAAATAGAATGTCCTGCGAATGATCCTGATGCATATTTTCAAGGTTATCCGAAATATAATATTCTACACGCCAGATAGAAAGAACATCCGTAGCGAAAACAATAATATCCGGATAAGTGTCACGATCTGGATTGTCGCTCATCAATATGAGGCATCCAGATCCGTTTAATTCATTTACAACACGTTTTACATACGTCTGGTCTTCGCGAGTAGCCACTACATACACGTCGTTCGTGCGTATTGACATATAATCACATGGATAGATCATGCGCACAATCAGAATGGCACCTTCGCGTAATGTTGGCTCCATTGAATTGCCGATCATCTTGATACGGATGTAATTTCCTGAACCGCTCTTTGCCATTTCGCGAGGTATGTAAATAGGTGGATCATCACAAATAGAGTGTGATCCGTTGTATGCTCCATATCCGGCCGCCGCTTCCACGCCGGTTGCCTTCACCTCGATATAATCGTCGAAACACACCCATTCGTGCGATACGTTATTTTGCTCGTCGCTTAAAAGCATCGGCAATCGGCCCGTCATAAGCCATTCGATATTTAGATCCGGATATACATTTTTAATTTTAAGCAGAGAAACACTTGAAATGCTGTTCGGATTTACTTCCATTTTTTGCATAAAAGCTTTCGACAATCCGACTTCGCGCAGAAATTTAGCAATCGATCCGTCTGTTGTATCGATAAATTTCTGAAGGCGTTCGTGAATACTCATTTTTAATTGTATATATTTTTAGTATAGTATATGTACTTTTAGTCTCTGTAAGTTTACTCTTTTATATTATAATCATTACAAATAGCCGAAAGAGTATATATTTTTACGTCATTCATCCGTTTTTTTTAGTATTTCATACTGTTTGTATGAAAAATATATACTAAATTTGATTATTATTTAAAAAACAAATATAAACGTTTGAATGAGAACTAACGATTAATGCAGTGTATTTAATACTAAGAACGTCAAGTTATAAAATTAATGTAAAAATTATACACCTCCAATTTACTTATCCAAACTGCATTTTATCCTTATTCATAATCATATATCAAAAATTTAATATCAAAAATAGACAATAGTGCTATGAAAACAGAAGTAAACCGCATACGCGGATTCCGCGTAAACCTGCCGGCACCGGTATTAATTGATGGGGTTTGGAAAGAAGAATCTCTACCCGTTACAGCAGAATTGGATCCCTACGAAGGGGATGATTTCAAGACCCCGGTTGTGGAACTCAATGTTCCGTACAGTCTGACAACCGATACCGGAATTCTACTTCCAGTAACCCACTTAGCAGAGGTTGCCGCCGCGCTTATTGAGTTGGGCAACGACCTGCGCGACCTGACCACGCGCGGATTGTATCTTCAATCGGGGCGCGGCAAGCTCCTTGCTGAAAAAAGATCTGCCATGATCCGTATGTTTGACAAATACCATCAATATGAAGAATGAAAAAGAAACAAGCGTGCCATTAGGGCCTATCCTTCCGGATATGATCGTTTGGAAAGACGATGTATTCATCAACCGGAAAAACAAAACCGTTGTGCGGGCAGGTTCCGCAGAGAAACTAACCAACCGAGAGCTGCATATCCTTACGCTCTTCGTTACACTCGAAAACGAGGATATTACCATCGAAAAAATACACGAGCATTTCAACCGCAGCGGGCGACGGGTTGAAAACGTAATGGTCGCCCGGACTCACCTGTCACGACTCCGCCGGAAACTAACGAATCTTGGGGTCGCCATCGTGCCCGATAAGAAAGGATATCGGGTATATAAAGACTAAAACTGGATGCAACGATACATCAATACAAATCTGAACTTCGGTTCTTTCTTTGTTTGCTTCTTTACCGTAGGCATATCAGCCTATTTGTTGCCCAACGTATCATTTACGGCGGCTTGCTTGCTGTTGATTGTGATCATAGGATGTTTCATTTTCTCCCTGCTTGTTATTTGCTTCAACCATGTAAAAACAAACCAGATGGAAGATCTGATCCGCGAATCCGTAGATCGGAAATATACTCCTTACGAGTTGATCGAGAAGGCTTCTGAAAACAGTTATGACAGAGAGATTGAAAGCTGCGTCTTTATGTATGAGCGAAACGGAGAATTTTCAGCGAATACTTTCGGATCGTCTATCCGGGTTTCGGCGCTTCTGAAAAGATGGAGTGAGGGTAACCCCGTGGCTGAACGAGTTTTTCTGGAAACGGCGGTGGATATCGTCGCTAAAAATCTGAATAAAAATCTGAATAAAGAAAAGAGTGAGCCGCCTTCACCCAAAAACATATCCGAATCGGAGCTTGCCGACCTTGAGATAGATAAGTTCCTGCAGCGAAAGAAAATATAATACCATAAGCATAATGTGATTCACGGTCGGTGTCTGCGACAGAATAAGACCGTATTTTTTTAGTATAGTTATTTTACGTCCAGTGTCTGCGATAGAATAAGGACGTTAATTTTTAGTCTTAATAAAATCCACACGAAAAATGAAGAATATCCTTTTCAACGATCACCACGATCTTACCGAACTGGTGATCCTGTTACTCAAAGACCAGACCCGACGCATTGCCGATATTCCCCAAAAGATGAAAAGCCATTGGCGCATCGGAGATCGGCTTGAGATAGAAAGCCCAACCGTTATCCGCTGGGTGCGCATCGACGGCTGTCCCGTTATGAAACTATATCCGAGATATGAAGTCGGAGAGGTGGTTGCCGTTGCACAGAGCTACGAAGTATTGGAGCGCACCGGTTTCGCCATATTTGTTTCCGATTATTCCGAAAAGGATGCCGGATGGCGGAATAAAATGTTTGTCAGCCCTGATGCGATGCCCAATGTGATTCGAATCACCGGCGTGCGCGCAGAGCGCCTTCAGGATATTTCCGAAAAAGACTGTGTTAGAGAAGGCGTCCGGTACCTATCCCCCCTGAAAATGTATTATTTCGAATGCAGGAAGAAAGATCAGGGATTTTATTTCTCTACCGCCCGCGAAGCCTACTCCTCCTTGATCGACAAGATTTCCGGCAAAGGAACATGGGAAAGCAACCCGCTTGTATGGGTATATGATTTTGAGTTGATAACGAATAAATAAAGCCAATATGATAAAAGAAATCTTAGTAAAGAATGCAGAAAACAATGTTATCAGAGTAATAATTCTACCGCATAAGGATACCGGGAAATATTCTTTTATAAACATGTCTAAAGGTCATATTTGCCCGTGTCAATTCGACTCGATAGACGATGCGATGGTTGATTTGGAATCAAAACTACAAGCCGGAAGTATTTTAGGATACAAAGTTATACGAGGATAAACCCTATGTCAAAACCAACCACCCAAAAAAAACTATCCATCCAATATCAGTTTGATGAAAAAGGAAAAGTATCATTCATTAACCCGAGTTGCGAAGAAATGCCGCTGAAGCTATTTACGCAAATACTGAAAGCAATCGGAATAGTAGAATACGAATACAATAAAACGAAATAATCACATGGATAAACCAACATTTTAAAATAAAAATGGCTCTAAAAGACACTGTATTAGTAGAAGGTTTTTTTGGAATATATCTTGCAAAACCGACAAAAGGAGATAGAATTCCAAACGACAGAAGATTGATAACAGATAATGAGATAATCGGGATGTTTGAACATCTCCTCAAAAAACGATGTATTGCCGGGGAATGTAGCTCCATTGTTTTTACAAAGGCTGACGGCGATGACATCTTCGAAGTTTCAACAAAAGGCTCGTTATCAAGAGATATTTGCGCTGAAGTATATAAGAATAGAAAATAGATATATAAGTCATTGCCGGGACGTAAAGCAGATAAATAAATAGCAATACGAACGAAGCTCAAATCATATATGACCAATGATGAAAACGAACTATCATATATCCCTCGTTATAGAAGACGCTTTGAACAATAAAAGGGAAAAGCTAACAAAGCTATTTAAAGACGAAACCGGAAAGTTTCTGTCGGACAAAGAAGCAAGAGAAGTTCTTTTGGTATATAAAAACAAAGGATACAAACTTATTCCTTTTTGCAGCGCAGAAGAATGTCCTCATTTCGATCACATAACCGGATGCCCTGGGCATAAGGAAAACGAAACACGTTGACCAAAATGGAATTAAACGAAATTACCCCCTCAAACGACATCATAATTGTAGATCGCGAAGCATTCTACAAAATGAAACAGCTAGCCTGTAAGAATGAAGAAGATATCCATAAGGAAGCCAAAGAAATGTATCTATCATGGATCAACATGGGTGGTATGGAGCTGAAATTCAGAATCAGTGACGTAAGCGATTTTGTTGGCCATGGTGTTATCTCCGAATTGAACTACGATATTTTTCGATCCGGAATGAAATTCCCGGATGAAGTAAAATACAGGATAGCGGAAGATATCACCAAGCACGTGAATCACCATTTCTCGAACATCCGGAAAGATTGTTTTGAGTTTCACCGTACCCTTTCCAATAGCGAATATCGCAAACACACCGTCCACAAAGTATATCTTATCACATGTTGGGCGCTTTCTGTAATCGGATTGCTCGCCTGGATAGTATTCTTAATGTGGAATAAATAGCTAAACTCTGATAAACAGCATGAATAGTATGATAAAAGAAATAAGATTAAAATATCCTGACGCAATAGTTATTAAACTAACAATGGATAAAGTGTATAGCAATAGAGATATTATTGAAAAGATGCAGTCAATATATGGTTTATCTATTATGAACATAAAGCATTCAGGCAAAAAAGTAGAATTAATT
>JAVWBH010000059.1:0-11843 GCA_036649595.1 Bacteroidales bacterium | reverse complement strand
TTACTGACTCAGACAATGGGATTCTGGAATACAGTACAATTGACTCCAGCCCAAGAGGAACTGCTTTATGATGCCTTCATTGAAATGAGTCGGGATAAAGATTCTGACAAATCTGAAAGCGAGTATTTTAGGGATGAAAAAATCGCTCAGGTAGCTGTTCAGATTCTTAACTCTATTGCCAGAATCGGTTGGACCACCAGTTCGCATACAGCCGGATACATTCCGGTTTTTGCCATTGGGGCCGGAGCCGACCAATTTAGCGGTTTGCAGGATAATACGGAAATTCCCCGGCGGATTTCAAAAATCGCCGGTTATTCCTTCTGAAAAAACAGCATTGTGTAATTTTAGTTTTCACACAGATTCTCTGTGTCAGCCAATACATAGGGATGATTTAGATTTCCTTTCTCCAAATAAGGCAGGGTAAAATGAAACCGACTTCCTTTCCCATAGATGGAAGATACACCTAACTCCCCGTCCATTTGTCGGATAATATCTTGGCAAATGGATAGGCCGAGTCCATTGCCCGGAACGAATTCATCCACTTTATAGAAGCGGTTAAAGAGTTGCGGTATATGTTCGCTTTTGATCCCCTTTCCGGTATCCTCTACAAAGAATTCGATCTGATCTTTGCTTACTACCCGGTATCCGGCAGTGATTACCCCCTTGTTTGTGAATTTAACGGCATTATTTAATAGATTGGATAACACCTGATTAATCCGCGTTTTATCTGTGTAAAAAGTGATATCAGATAAATCGGGCGCTTCTGTAATAATCAAACTTTCTTTTGATTTATGGGCGAAAATACTGATTAGTTCCTGGCAAAGAGGTTTAATCTCTACCATCTCATAATGAAGCGGAACATTATTTGACTCAATCTGCGATAAATCCATAATGTCTTCGATAAGTTGCAACAGAAGGTCATTATTGTCTTCTATAATAGAAATATAAGCAGCTTGTTCATCTTTGTCGCGAGTGGCTATCAATAGATTTGAAAATCCGACGATGGCGTTCAGAGGAGTCCGTATTTCATGACTCATATTCGCGATGAATGCTGATTTTAATTTGTCAAGATTCTCAGCCTTTTCTTTCTCCCTAATCAATGATAATTCGTTATTCTTGAAGTCTGTAATATCGATATTGATTCCGATCAGTTGTACAACACCCTCCTCCGGGGCATATCTGGTAACCATCACATGGTTGTGGATCCAGCGAATGGTATGCTCTTTGGTTAACATCCTATTTTGACGGGTACATGATTTGCGTGTGCCCTGATACATTTCGGTATAATAAGCCTGCATTGCTTTTCTGTCATCTGGATGCATTGACGGGAATACTCCGATAATCTGATCTAACGGCATATCTTTGGATGCACCCAGATTCCGGTACCATTGGTCTATTGCAAACCCTTCTTTTGTTTTCATATTCCATTTGACATATCCTACCTTTGCGAAAGATCCGATAGATGAAAACAGATGCTCGAAATCCTCAATACGCGATGTCGCAAGCTCCTTTTCTGTCTGATCAATATTGATCACGACATAATTCATCAGTTGCTGTTCTTCGTCAAAGATTGGAATAGCCTTCTTAAGAATAAATTTATAGGGACTTGTTCGCTTATCGTTGAGCCAAACCTGCATACTGATCTTTTCTCCGTTCAGAAGCCTTTCTTTGAAACTTCCCGTGATTTTATGGCAATCAAACATATTTCGCCCCATTACATCACGTTTGTCTTTGATGTTAAATAACTCCATCTCTTTTTCGTTGAGATCTATCAGCTTGCCTTTTGCATCGAACAAAGAAACTCCTACCGGAATACTTCTGAGAACTTTTCTAAAGGTCTGTTGGCTTCGATCGAGTTCCTCTTCTATATACAGATTTTCTGTGGTATCTTTAAATAAGATTCTTAGTTTATCGTCAGAGACGGGATAGATGAAAATGGTATAATAATGATTGTCACCAGGCAATTGATAATGTTCTTTTGCCATTAATCCATCCTGTTCTACAGCCGTTATAAAATATTGTATAACAGGAAGATCTTTTATTTTGTTTTCTCTTATAAAATACCTTTTTCGGAAACTAAACCGCTCGAAAATTTCATCAGCCAACTGATTTGTTTCTGAAATTTCATAATCCGCCAACGCTCCGTCGCTGTTTTTAGACAATGTAAGCATACAGTCGCATAAAGAAGTTTTCCGAATAATCTCGCTCAACACTTTGGCAGATCCCGGATACTCTTTTCCATTTTTAAATGAAGGTACAATAGCCTCCATGAATGTCGATAGACACGGATAACACAATACTTCATTTTTCTCGGTAGTCATACCGGAGTTATTGTCTGTTTGGCAGAGATTTGACTCGAACCATACCGGTGCAGAAAAAATACCCGTATCCGGATTCTTCTCTTCCGATGAGATTCCGGCTAAATGGGCCAGACCCGGAAATTTCAGATTATCAGCGTTCTGCTTTTCGAATTTCAGATAGAGGTTCCATTGTGTTTTATCAATTGCCAAAGGAAAGGATGCAGATAGATCGGCATCTGCAGAGTTACCTAATTGTTCTATCAACAGATCGAACTGTTCCTGAAATTTCGGGGAAATCATATCCCGAAATTCCGGGAATGAAAGAGTATTGTTTTTTAAGTCGAACTGATTTTTAATATAATCAGAAATGAATATGTAATTTTCACAGAGGTCTATAATCATGTAGCCCAACTGAGCTGTCTGAAGCATTTTTAAAAGGACAGAATTGGATAATAAGTGAGTTCCCGACATCTTTTATTTTGAAAATATATTTAATGCAAAATGTAAAATAGAAGTTATATTTATGATATAAGACACTAAGTTACGATTTATTTGTTAAAAAACATATTCATTTATTTTTGTTCTTAAAGATTTAATCCATCCAGTAGTTTTATATATAATGTAATAGCCTCTCGTATTTCGTTTTGGCATATATATTCGTCGGCTGTATGTGAACGGGCTGAGTCGCCGGGACCTATTTTTACTGACGGGAAAGGAAGGAGAGCCTGATCCGAAAGGGTTGGAGATCCGAAAGGTTTTTTACCGAGCATCACAGCTCGTGTTACAAACGGATGTTTGTCATTCAGGGCCGATGAATTCAAACGGAAAGATCGGGCTTTTAATTCGCATTCCGCTACCCTGGAAAGAATAGAGAATGCCTCTTCATTCGAATAACATTCATTGGTTCGTACATCTAACACAAATGTACATTTGTCGGGAATGACATTATGCTGTGTTCCCGCATTTACTTGTGTCAGGCTGACCTTTACGTTGCCAAGTAGGGGGGATTCTTTTTCAAAGTGAAAGTCACGCAAGCGCTCCATTACAGGAAGTGCTTCGTAAATAGCATTAATTCCTTCGTTACGAGCTGCATGTCCTGATTTTCCGTATACAGTTCCATCAATTACCATTAATCCTTTTTCTGCAATAGCCGGAGCCATCCCGGTTGGTTCACCTACAATTGCAAAATGGATGGGCGGCAATTCGGGTAATATTGATTCGATCCCATTTTTGCCCGATACTTCTTCCTCTGCAGAGGCAACAAAGATCAGATTAAAAGACTGCTCTGTTTCTTTTAGGCATAGCCAGGTCAATAAAAGGGATACGACCGATGCTCCGGCATCATTACTGCCTAATCCATAGAGCCGCTCTTCTTCTTCAACTGCTTCAAACGGATTTCTTGTCCAGCTGGGGGTAGGGCGCACGGTATCAATATGTGAATTGAGTAGAATTACAGGTTTGTCCGGATCAAAATGTGCGGGGAAAAGTAGCAGGTTATTTCCCTTTCTGATTGGTTCGATTCCTTCTGCCCGAAGCCATTCTTCTAATAAATCCGCAACTAACTCTTCTGCTCTGCTAAAAGAAGGTGTTGAAATCATTTGTTTCAGTAGATCTATAGCCCGGTAATAAGCCAAATCAACATCCTGATAGTGTATCTTGTTGGTCATGAGGTGTATATTCAAAAAAAGGATCTTGCTTTTATTTTTTAGTTGGATAAAGATAGTTAATTTTGGACCTTTAATTTATCTGAAAATGGTTGTATAGGACCCATAATCGTCATTTTTGGTATAATTTTCTAGAAAATAGAGATTTATCTGTTAATTACTTTCAAAAAAGTGCGCACTTTGATAAATAATGCGCAAAAATGATTTGAATCCGAGAATTTTGACGCAAATTTGTAGCACTTTTTCAAGCCGCATTCCTGTCGGAATAAACCGATTAGCTGGAATCGGGCTCGTAAAAGCATAAATCTATGCCGGAAAGAAAAACTTCCGGTGAATTAGTATTTAAGGTATGATTATTACTCATCTTTCCAAATTAGTTCACGCTCAGGCAGCCGCTGTCGGTGATAAAATAGCTTTTCGTCATCGTGACGACGAAACAAAAAGTTGGATTCCGACAACCTGGAACGAATTCTCCCAAAAAGTAATGACTGTGGCGAAAGCAATTGCTGCATTAGGAATCAAAGAACACGATTGCGTGGCAACTTATACACAAAACAAGCCCGAAGGTTTGATTGTAGATTTCGCTATGTATGCTAATCGGGGCGTCGTGGTTCCTCTTTATGCGACAAGTTCAGTTTCACAGGTTGAATATATTCTGAATGACTCTTCTTCGAAATTAATTTTCGCAGGTGAACAGTTTCAATATGAAAATGCATATGAAGCTATTAAAAATGCTCCGACGGTTCAGAAATTAGTCGTTTTTGATCCTAACGTAAAATTGCATCCGGAAGATAAAACGACACTTTATTTTGACGAGTTCATGCGTTTCGGTATGGGCGACGAAATGAAATCTTTAGTCGAAGAGCGTATGAATGCGGCACAGGAAAGCGACCTGGCCAATCTTATTTATACCTCCGGTACAACGGGTGAACCAAAAGGAGTAATGCTTGTGCATGAAAACTTTATTTTTACCATCGTATCACATCAAGAGCGTTTGTCTGTTACAGAGGAGGATTCCTCTATGAGTTTCTTACCGATGGCGCATATTTTTGAACGCGCATGGGCTTATTTCTGTTTGTCGATGAATGTTCGTCTGGAGATCAATCTTCGTCCGATCGATGTACAGCAATCTCTTCGTGAAACCCAACCATCGATTATGTGTGCTGTCCCTCGTTTTTGGGAAAAGGTATACACGGCGGTCATGGATAAAAAAGCACGTTCGAAAGGTGCGGTAAAAGCCCTAATGAACCGGGCATTGGCTGTTGGACGTCAGTATAATCTGGGATATCGCGTAAAAGGGAAGAAAGCTCCGCTTTGGTTGTCTTTACAATATAAGTTCTATGATAAAATGGTGCTTTCTAAAATCCGCATGGTTGCAGGTTTGTCAAATGGAAACTTTTTCCCGTGTGCCGGCGCTGCGTTGTCTCAGAATATTAATGAATTCTTACATTCGATAGGCATTAAAATTTATTATGGTTATGGTTTGACGGAGACAACTGCAACGGTTTGTTGTTTTAAAGATATCAACTTCGATTTTAAAACATTGGGAACCTGTATTCCGGGTGTGCAAGTTAAAATCGGACCGGATAATGAGATCCTTGTCAAGGGGTTGAATGTGATGAAAGGTTATTATAATAAGCCGGAAGAAACTGCGAATGCTTTTACTGCTGATGGATGGTTCCGTACGGGAGATGCAGGTGCCGTTAATATGGATGGCAGTGTAGTCATGACAGAGCGGATCAAAGATTTGTTTAAAACCGTAAACGGTAAATATATCGCTCCTCAGGCATTGGAAACGCGTATTGGTGAAGATCGTTTTGTAGAGCAGATCGCAGTAATCGGAGATCAGCGTAAATATGTGACAGCCTTGATTATACCTGCTTATGAGGCGCTGAAAGAGTATGCCGCACAGAAGCAGATAGCCTATAAGAATTTGGAAGATTTAGTTCGTAATCAAAAAATACAAGAGATGTTTACGGCTCGATTGAAAGAACTTCAAAAGAATTTCGCTAATTTTGAACAGGTTAAGAAATTTACATTGTTACCCGCTCCGTTTTCAATGGAAACAGGTGAGCTGACAAATACACTGAAGCTGCGTCGCGTGATCATTAATCAACGCTACAAAGAACAGATCGAAGCAATGTATGTTTAAATAACAGAATTTTATACTTGTAAAGCAGTTTATATCCTGCTCTGCAAGTATATTCTTATTTTAATAAAATCCAATACAACTATTTTATTTATGATTACAGCTGAGCAATTAAAAGAAGTTCAGGAACGCGAGGACGCGTTGAGGAGGTATCTTTGACATCGATTCGAAGATAATTCAGATCGAAGAGGAGGAACTCCGCACACATGCCCCTGGCTTTTGGGATGACAATAAAGCCGCTGAGGTGCAGATGAAAAAAATTAAAGACCTAAAAAAATGGGTCGAATCTTATAATGAGGTGCATAGTGCTATCGAAGAACTGGCAATCGCTTTTGATTTTGTAAAAGAGGAGCTGGTAACTGAAGAAGAAGTCGATGCAGCTTATGCCAAAGTGATTGAGCTATTGGAAAATGTGGAGCTGAAAAATATGCTTCGCCAGGAAGAAGATCATTTAGGCGCAGTCTTGAAAATCAATGCCGGTGCAGGTGGTACGGAAAGTAATGACTGGGCATCCATGTTGATGCGTATGTATATGCGCTATGCTGAGGCTCACGGATATAAACTGACCATTACGAACCTTCAAGAGGGTGACGAAGCAGGTATAAAAACCGTAACAATGCAGATCGAGGGAGATTATGCATATGGTTATCTGAAAAGTGAAAATGGTGTACATCGTTTGGTGCGTGTATCGCCGTTTAATGCACAGGGTAAACGTATGACATCGTTCGTTTCGGTATTCGTTATTCCTTTGGTAGATGATTCGATTCAAATTGAAATCAATCCGGGCGATATTACCTGGGAAACTTTCCGTTCGTCAGGAGCGGGGGGACAGAATGTAAATAAGGTAGAAACCGGAGTTCGTTTGCGACATGCTCCGACCGGTATCATTATTGAAAATACAGAAAGTCGTTCTCAGTTCGATAATAAAGACAACGCATTGCGTTTGCTTCGTTCTCAGTTATATGAGATGGAGTTGGAAAAACGACGTGCAGCCCAGAAAGAGATTGAGGCCGGAAAGAAGAAAATCGAATGGGGCTCACAAATTCGAAGCTATGTATTTGATGACCGACGTGTGAAAGACCACCGTACCGATTATCAGACATCAAATGTCAATTCGGTGATGGATGGTAATATCGATAATTTCATCAAAGCATATTTGATGGAGTTTGCCGGTTCAAAAGAAGATTGATTTTTTTATTATATCATAAAGAGAAGGTTTGCCAAAAGCAGACCTTCTTTTTTTTTGAATAGCAAAAGGTTTGTTTTATTGTCGGGCTGTAAGTGCTTATATATCCTTCTGCACTGCTTGAAAAACCGTGTGGAGCGGTTACAAAGCTCACTGTCAGAAGAGATAAAAAGCGTAAGCTTTAGGGTGTAAAATACCCTGGTAGAATATACTAATGATCGCTGTAATGTCCGATTGCATGAAGAACAGTTACCTTCTGTTTTTCGGAATCTATTTGGTAAACGAGTCTGTTTTTTTCGCTAATCCGGCGAGACCATTTTCCGGATAGAGGACCTCCTAATTCTTCGGGTTTACCGATACCTGTTTGGGGATGTTCACCTAATTCTTTCAGAAGTTCATGAAGGCGGTTTATTTCGGCCGGCTTTCCCGAATCCTCCAAAACGCAGATGTCCTTCTGCGCGTGCTCCGTGATAATGACTGTGTACATAATTCTTTTTACGATATAACGCTCTGCGCTGATAAAAAGTCAATTGTTTTAAGTAGAATTGAATGAAATCTTTATTTTTGTAAAAAAGCATAGCGATGGAAAAACTAACAATCATAAAAGTAGGCGGGAAGATCGTAGAAGAGTCGGGATCACTGCAAGCTCTACTAAATTCATTTTCGGAAATAGAAGGACAGAAATTATTGGTACATGGAGGAGGGCGGTCTGCTACAGCAATGGCTACGCGTCTGGGTATCGAATCTCATATGATCAACGGTCGGCGGGTTACTGATGAGGAAACACTGAAAGTGGTAACCATGGTATATGCCGGATTGGTTAATAAAAATATTGTAGCTGCTTTGCAGGCCCGGGGTGTGAATGCATTGGGATTGACGGGAGCAGATATGAATGTAATGTTGTCTGAAAAGCGTCCGGTTACGACGGTTGACTATGGTTTTGTTGGAGATGTGAAACAGGTAAATGCTACATTGCTTGCTGATCTGATCGCGAAAAATG
Organism: Bacteroidales bacterium; assembly: GCA_036649595.1. Lineage (GTDB taxonomy): Bacteria > Bacteroidota > Bacteroidia > Bacteroidales > JAUNSR01 > JAUNSR01. The sequence goes on along the minus strand of JAVWBH010000059.1, from coordinate 3,544 downwards.
TGGTTCCGGTTTTGGCTCCGCTGACTCATGATGGTAAAGGAGCTATGCTAAATACCAATGCGGATACTATCGCGGGAGAGGCCGCCAAGGCGCTGGCATCTTTCTTTGATGTGACCCTGATTTACTGTTTTGAGAAGAAAGGCGTATTGCGAAATGAAAATGATGATAATAGTGTGATTCCGGAAATTACACATGATTCTTTTCAGGAATTAGTAGAAACAGGTATTGTGCAAGGAGGGATGATTCCCAAGCTTGAGAACGCATTCCAGGCCATTGAAGCAGGCGTAAAAGAAGTTATCATCACCCAGGCTTCCGCTTTAGGTAAAAATGGCGGAACGCATGTAATATAAAAAAAGAGAGGCGAATAATGAAAAATATTCGCCTCTCCTGTATTCATACACCTGTTATTATGCCATTGCGGCAAGGAGTGTTTTTACTTTTTCTGAAATAGCACGTCCTTCAGCCAGACCTGCTAATTTTTTGCTGGCAACGCCCATTACTTTGCCCATATCTTTTGCTCCGGTAGCACCGGTTTCTGCGATAATGGCCTGGATAGCATCTGTTAATTCAGCGTCATTCATTTGCTGAGGCAGATATGCTTCCATAACGGCAACCTGAGCCAATTCCTCTCCGGCCAAATCTTCACGACCTTGTGATTTGAAAATGTCGGCAGCATCTTTTCCTTTCTTTACCATCTTTGTGATGATTTTCAGGGCATCGTCATCAGAAAGCTCACCGCTTCCGCCTTTAGATGTTTTAGCTTCCAAAAATTCTTTTTTGATACCGCGTAATGTGTCGCGGCGGATAGCGTCTTTTGCTAACATAGCCGCTTTGATATCATTGCTGATCTGGTCAAACAGTGTCATATCTATTTGTTTTTAAAATTGTATTGTTGATGTATTGGATGGGTTCCCGGGTTCTTCGGCAGAAGCCGGTTTTTGCTGATTTTGAATATTACGCACAAAATTTTTATCGCGGTTATAGGCCGGATTCTGTTCGATTTTCTCAATCAGCTGATCATCATCCAATTCTTCCGTGTTAAAGATATAGTAAGAAGCGCGGGCCTGATTCGTTTTTAATCCTGCTACAGCTTCCGTTCCGTATGTTTTCTTAAGACGTTCCATTTTGGTGTCTTCATCATTCATCGAAATAGTCTTTGCTTCAGGAAGGTCATTTTTCCGCGATCCTTTCGGCAGAATAGTTGCAGGCATACCCGGCAGGTCTGAAATACCGAATCCGGTAGCAAGCAATGTCATCTTGACTGTTTCGCCTAATGCATTGTCAAGAGCTGCTCCCCAGATAACCTCCACGTCATTATCGAATTTAAGCATAAATTCGTCGATCTCGCGGATCTCTTCCATTGTAACCGGCGACTGATCGCAGAAATACAGATTGAACAGAACCTTTTGCGCGCCAAACACATCATTGTTATTGAGCAATGGCGAATTTAAAGCATCCTCGATGGCTTTGGTTACACGTTGAGGTCCCTGACCGTATCCACTACTCATAATGGCTACTCCTCCGTCTTTCAGAATTGTCTGTACATCGGCAAAGTCGAGGTTGATATGTCCCTCTACGGTAATGATCTCGGCAATACTCTTTGCTGCGGTTGTCAATGTATCATCGGCTTTGGCAAACGCATTGAAGAACGTCAAATCCGGATAGATTGCACAAAGTCGTTCATTATTGATAACCAATAATGCATCGACGTGTTTGCTCATTTCTTCCACACCATCCAGCGCCTGGTTGATTTTTTTCTGTCCTTCAAATAAGAAGGGTACCGTGACGATACCGACAGTCAGGATATCCATGTCTTTTGCTTCACGGGCGATAACAGGGGCAGCACCGGTACCGGTACCCCCACCCATTCCGGCAGTGATAAAAACCATTCGTGTTCCGTCATCAAGCATCTGATGAATCTCATCAATACTTTCTTCTGCAGCCTGACGGGCAATGGCCGGGCGGTTGCCGGCTCCGAGCCCGGCAGTCAGTTTACGCCCTAATTGTATTTTACGCGGGATTCCCGATTTCTTTAAAGCCTGATTGTCTGTGTTACACAGAACAAACGATACGTCGTGGATACCTTCCTGGAACATGTGATTCACAGCATTCCCACCGCCGCCGCCAACACCAATAACTTTGATGATTGCCGGGCTGGATGTTGAATAAGCAAAATCCAACAGCTCTGTATCGTGTGATTCGATTAAACTATTCTGATTCTCGTCCATTTTTTATCTATTTAATCGATTAGTCAAGTTTCGTATCTTTATCATCCTTGAAGATATCAACCAGGAATCCTCCGAATTTCTGGAACGTATCTTTTTTCTTCGGTGGTTCCGGTGCTTTCACCGGTTCCGGTTCGGGCATTACAGGAGCGGGTTCCTCTTCCTTGCAACAGTTCAGGCTCCCTTTTTGTAACATACCTAGTAACACAGAATAAGAAATGTCTTTTCCGGCTTCGGCAAACTGCGGAGAAGAAAGTGTTTTCTGGAAAGTTCCGAATTTCACTTCCATATCTGTTTTCTTTCGTAATAAAGAGGTTAACCCTTTCATGTTAGAGGCTCCTCCGGTCAAAATGAACCCTACGCTAAGCTGTTTGCTGTCATATCCGGCTATCTTTAGCTGGTTGGATATATTCTCGATAATTTCTTCACTACGGCAAAGAACTACCTGATGAAGTGTGCGCATCTGTATTTCAGGAGAATCAATGCTTACATTTGCGGCATGTTTGATGATCTTATTTTCTGTCTAATCAATTTCCGGCGCCGCATTCCCGAAATAAGTTTTTACCTTTTCCGCTTCGTTTTCGAGCAGTTGTAAAGATGCGATATCCTTTGTAATCGTATTACCGCCTAACGGGATTACCGCCAGATGGCGTAACAGGCCGTCTTTATAAATTGATACCGTAGTTGTTGCGGCACCAAAATCTACTAATACGCATCCGAGGCTTTTTTCCGGTTCTGAAAGGACAGACGCTCCGGCTAATGGAGATAAAATATAACCTGCCAGCGGAAGGTGTATCTTTTCGAGCATTCGGTTCAGGTTTTTACGCAGAACCGGACGTCCGATAATAATCTTGTGAGTGGCTTCGATTTCGGAACCGTATACCCCAACGGGTTGTCCAACCCGTTTCCCGTCTACCAGGTATTCGGATGGTACGATTTCTAAAATCTCTTTATTACCGACCGGCATCTGCATACTAACCTCTTTCAGGGAGGCAATGATCTGATCCGTAATCGGGGTTTCCTCGTTTAATTGACGAGTTACTTTATGATCAATCGACTGAAGCGACTGACCGCCTAAGCCTACGTATATCTTACCAATTTTACATCTGGCTCGATTTTCGAGTTTCGTAATCAGACGCTTCACCTTCGACGCTGTTTCGTCGACGTTCTGAATGCATCCTCTTTTGATGCACGCATCCGAATCTTCTTTCTCAATCGCGTGTATAAAGAGAGAACCATCGGTGTTTTTTGAACCGACAATTCCCACTATTTTGGAAGTACCAAGGTCAACAGCTGCTATGAACTCTGTTAATTCCATT
>JAVWBH010000058.1:0-11854 GCA_036649595.1 Bacteroidales bacterium | reverse complement strand
TATAATACCTTTCAGGATTCTAACCAAATGAAATACAAACATTTTAGCTTTTTTCCTGCCCCTTTAAGATATGGCTATCAATTAACCATTTCGAAGCGGAACCTCTAATAGATCATGACTCACCTCCCGGTGAATGATAAAATATTTTCGTCAATGGCTTCTATTTATTAGCCTTCCGATTTTTTCGTGTTGCAAAAGTACTATAAATGTTCAAGATACCAATGCCTATTTGCAACTTTTAATCTATTATTTTTCTTAAAAAACAATTAGATACCAAATTGTTAGCTAAACAAAACAGGGTAAAATCAACGTTCTTAAATCATTGATCTTACCCTGTTTCTATCAGAAAGTGTTAATTTATTTTTTATCCTACCGCTTTCCTAATGAGAAATTAATGCCCATACATACATTTGCATTCATATTATGCACCGGAATATACTGTGGCGTAATCTCTGTAATCATAAAATCTGTTCCTAAAAACAGATTAAATCCTTTGGGGTGAAAATTCACCAGAAAGCCAAAGCCTCCTCCGTAAGTAGACCATGCACCGCTTACGGATGCCTCCAGCCAATTCAGGGGTGCAATATTTATGGCAAACCGCGCCTCGGTCCACGTATACGGTCGCTGGATATGTGTAGAAGACAATAATCCGAACGATAATTTACGATAAGCAGGCAACTCATATTCCGCCCCGATATTCATCGTCGTAGCCAGTGCCGTTGCCTTATTAATTTTCCCATCGTCATAAAATCGGGCCATCTCTTTAAAATCAGTCCCCAGATCATCAAATTGATCTTCCAACGACGGATATTCACTGTCACCCCCGATTCCAATTGTTTCAAAACCTTTAAAAGAATACGGATCATTACTGGTAGACCCTTTTATCGTATTCACCCACCGGATAAAACCGATATCGGTAAATGCAGCCGACAAGGTAAGGTTTTCGAGAAGGCGGTAAGAAGCGCCCAAATCAACCCCGACACCATAACCGCCGATACCCCCCGAACGGATTTCAAAATCTTTTATCTCGCGGTCTTCTTTCGTATTTACCATCAACCCCTTGGCAGAAGTATGCATATATCCATTTGCGTTGATAAGCCATTCATCTTCGCCCATGGTAATATGCATATTGTCAAACTCTGTTTCCGCATGTCCGATACCCAGCAGCAACTTCAAAGAGGCCCCTACCGTAAGTTTTTCATTAATCTTCCGGGAATGACCGAAACTCACATCGATATAATTCGAAGAGCGCAGCTGTAAATCTTTGATAAAATAACTTTTAGACGCATCTCCGCCCAGTTCGCCGCTTTTCATAAAGTCGAACAGCTCATACGGAGCATTGACATTCGACCGCGAATGAAGTCCCATTCCGAATGTATTAAATCCGCCCCATGCTTTAAAACCGAATGAAATAATACTCATATCCACATTTGCCGCAACTTTATTACGCGCATTTAGTCTGCTCAAAAACTCTTGCTGCCCGACAGTATGATTCATAAAGGTAGTCAGCACAGATTCCTGGAAAGGATCATCATAAGAATAGAGGAAATCAGAAAGCCCCACATTTCCCTGAGCCGATATATTCAAATTCCCTAATCCGGGGAAACTAAAGTAAGCTCTTTCCGGTGCAAAAGCCGGATTCATCTGGTGTCGGTAATAAAATCCGTCCAGAAAATAGGCACTCCGCATATTCTGACCATTCACCCATACCGCGGCAACGAGCAAATTACACACAAGGAGTATTTTCTTTATATTGAGATTCATGCTTAAAACGCTATTACAAATTATCAAAATTAATATTTACGCCACCCAGTATTTTCAGCCGGATATCGTTCAGTTGCACAAACTGATGCTCTTCCAATGCAACTCCGTCTTTCGTTTCTTCTGCATTCCCGTGGATGACAAGATCCAGGGATTCAAGTTCCGGAAACGCTCCTTTTGCAACGATTATTTTCAGAATTACCTTTGTTTCTACTCCCGGATCGGCCCCGGTACCCGCAGAGATCGGACATCTTTCGCTGGTAATACCCTCTATTTTCTGCTTATCACTATCATATCCTATTACAGATAAAGTAAGATCAAGCGGAATACTATTAACCACTTTTGTCTTTAATTCAATCTGAATCTCCTGCTGATTGGCAGAAATATTTTTCAAATCCTCCTTAAGCCCGTCAATCGTTTCGATGTAATTCAAATCGATTGCCTCAAACCGCAACGGAACTACCACTTCATATTCGGCCGAAATCTGCTTCTCTACAGATGCACTCAGATCGATTTCATGCGGTGTCTCCTGATTAGCAAAAGCCGTCATTCCAATCTCTATCGACTCGGGCAATACTGTCAGCAAATCCGACAAAGATTCAACCTTTACACTTTGATAGCCATCTTTCACGGTTCCCTGCTTCGAGATCAGGAAATTTGTATAGCTCATTTCGCCACTTACGTTTGCCGGAGGCAGATACAAACGAATATCCTTTACTTCGGCACCCGGAAGCATCACATTTTCTTCATCCCGCGCCGTCAGATTAATATTTATATCAACCGGCACCTTCATCGAATTACCTATTTTAAGGTTTATCTGCGGATTATGCAGATTTAGCATTGCATCCTGTTTCAAAAAATCGAGCTCGTCGCCCAAATCAAGAGATAAAACTTCCTGTACCGGCTCTATCTCCGGCTCCAAATAACCTTTCACCACGCCCAACGCGATATCATCCAATACCACTTCAGGCGTAACGACTATTTTCTTCAAATCGTCTAATCCCACTTTTCCGCCCTCTGCGATAATCGTACCGGCTACAACAAGTTCATTATCCGAGTCTATCTTCAACCGAGTCTCACCGTTTTCCTTTATTGTCAGGATACCCTCTCCGCCATTCATCGATAAGAAATCCATCCCTTCAATCAAGACGCTGGTACGATATCCGTTTTTCGGATTAAAACTATCATTAAGAACCAGCACATGATTTTTTACACGCGGGTCGTTACAAGAAATAAATTCAGGCAAATGGATTTTGAAGTTCTCAAGAGTCAACAAATCTATCCCAGATGGAAAATCTGCCGGAAAATCAAGTCGGATATGCATACACGGCGCTGTGCTGGCATCTACTCCGATCCGATGTAAGACGCGCAACTCATCCGGAACTTTTTCATTGACAGAAAGAGAAGCCTTCGTTTCAACCTCTGTTCTCACCGCATCCAACACCACCTCTGCATCCGCTACATGAAATAAACCACCTTTCAATGTGAGGTTTAGTTCTTTTGCGCCGAGTCCTTCCAGTTCTCGGATCCTGCCCCCGATAATTAATCTGACTGATGATATCCAATCGGTTATCAACAACCGGTATTCCCGACAATCCGGCCCGCAAAACATCCAGCCTCACAGAAGCTCCAAATAAAACATTGCCCGGTATTGTCAGTTGATAGCCGTTTAATACCACTCCCGCAGGAGCCTTTTCCAACCGATAGTCAAACAAGCTTGATAACTCTACGACAACCAGTCCATTCTGATTTACATTGACCGGCAAACCGGGATCTGAAATTTGTAATACAACCTTTGAATTTTCGAAAGTAACGGCATCGACTATACGAATATCATCCAGATCAGAAATAGTAGCCTGCATACTGATATTTGATTTCGGCAGGTCAAAAGCAATCGGATTTGTTATAATATCGGCATCGTGAAAAGCAAAGTGCTCATCAAAAAGAACAGAAAATACCGGCTTTATCGGTTTCCCGGCAGTAGTTCCTTGCAAACGGTACTTCGATCGGTATTTAATCTGATCGGCAAACCGGAATTTACGCGACGTGGCATTAAGCTCTACCGATTTAATGAAGAATGAAATTACAGGAGTCGTTTGAGAAACGCCGAGCGGGGCATCCTTCAATATAATCCGATTCCCCATTACTTGCATATACGACGAAAAAGCGCACTCCTTATCTGCTATGAGCTCAAACCCTTTCGGGAATAAGATCTCAAAATCGGTTATCGTCTGTTTTAACCCATCCGGCTTCATTGCGGCAACAATCTGCGAAAAGTCAAACCGGAAATCAACCCGCTGTCCGTTACCCGAACCTAAATAAACGGTTTTCACCTCTTTGACCTCTTCGGGAATATCAAACTCGAAAACACACTCCATACTCGCTTCCGGCTGAATAAAATCAACAGACCCCAATACCACTTCCGCTTCCGGAAAAGGAGCCCCCTCTACAATTTTTGTCTGCGAAATACGATTAAAAGCGATATTTTTGAGATCCACTTCAGGTGCATTCAGCGAAGAACGACTCTGGAAATCATCCATCTGAAAATCACCAACCGTACGCCCTGTAAAATCAACTTCAACAGGATCGATCCGTGGTGCCTTCATCCGCATTATCACCGGCTCAATATCTACACGCGTATCTTCTACGGCTCCGCTTTTCCGGATAGAATACTGGCCGTTTTCTAATTTTATCACTTCCGACTCCTTAATAAGCTCGGTCAGTTTAATCGGCTCGGTAGTACCTACCGGTATCGATAAGCCACCGGCACCGATGGTCATATCCATATTGATTTTTTTCGATAAATCGTAATCCTGATTGATACACGACGAAAGCAATAAAGCCGTAAGCCCTATAAAGCAAAATTTCATATTGATTTTTTTACACATAAATAATAACCCTTCTCCGATTGTTTAGTAAGTGCCGAAACATTTCCCTATTCACCTTTGCGAGTCCCTACAGCCCAACTCACACCTACCTATGCGCAGCATTTTTTAAAGGTATTTGCACAATGTATTAAAATTCGGCAATAACAACCTGATCCGAACCTAGCACAACTTAAACATCACATAAATAATAATGTACAAAGTTAACTTAACCCACTCGGAATGTAAAATATTTTCACATTTAGTTCATTTTAATAATATTCAGATCAAATACTCCTTCCGATATCTCTCCCGGCAGCTCTCCTTGCAAACGATACGGCTCTCCGGGTATAGTCGCATATCAGAAAAGTAGCGCGAAGCATCTAAAGGATAAATATTTCAGCTTACCTTTACATTCTAAAATAGTGTATTTATGTATTTGACAGGAAATAAGCAGGAGTGGGCCAAAATTTATGCGCTCTTCCGATTAATGGAAAAACAAGGATTTATGCGTGGTAACCGTTCACTGGAAGCCAAAGAAAACTCTTTCCTTTCACTGCGCCGTTTACAGCGGACCTTGCCGAACGGCATTATTACGCTTCTGCCCGACGAAAACGGATGGCGATTTATCTTAGAAACGACCGACGAAAACGGAGAGAATCCTACAACCGTTGAGAATTCTATTCCATCGGTACGGTTCGCTCAAAATGCAGATTTGCTATATCAGTTATTACAAGGAAAGAATGATACCATTACTTGCGACGAAGCTGAAACGCTACTCGAAGAGATGGGTATCTATGATTATTATTCGGCTTCCGAAGAAGGGGATGATTTTCAGGCCGTATTCTTCGATTCACAAATCAATTGCGAAGTATTCCATAAAATACGCGTCCGTTCATTAATCGACAACTGTTATCTCGTAGCAGCCAACAGAGCCTCTAACTTTAAATTCGATATCACCCAGGTGAAGTTTTCTAATCCTGAATCAAACAAGATCAATGCTATCGGTGATAATGAAACCGGATCAATACACCGTTTGGATGAAATATTCCGTTTGGGAGGGAAACTCAAATTTACGTCGACAGAAGGAAAATTCTTTTTAAACGGACTGCAACTTATCGATATGCAGCTTCCGAAATTGCTTTCTGAAATGGTACGCTTGTTTTATACAACCGAAAAAATCACCGTACGCGACCTGGTCGACGAATTAAATTATATCAATCTGTTTAAAGTCAAAGAAGAGTTGATTACGAAAAGCCGTATCTATGAATATAAGGTACGTCAGTTTCTGTATGCGGCAGCTTGCGGTATGAAACCAACTAAGACCTGGCGCGGAAACGGGAATGCTCATCTGCAACTATTTGTTACAAAAGAGGGAACCCTTTTGGGCTATGACCCGGTACAAAAAGAAGAATTCGAAAAATTCTTATTGGCAAACACCCGGTTGAGCTTACCAAACGAGGACAGGAATAAATTTGGTGTAATTGAGAAAGAAAACGGCCAATGGCTGATTAAACTGAATCTGGAAATACGATTTATCTGATAGTATGCTTCAACCCTATTTACATAAAGGAATCATAGAAGCCGGATGCGACGAAGCCGGGCGAGGATGCCTTGCCGGACCCGTATTTGCGGCATCTGTTATTTTACCGCCTGACTTTGAATGCGAATTGCTGAATGATTCAAAAAAACTAACGGAGAAACAACGTTATGAATTACGTCCGCTTATTGAAGCGAGCGCCATTAGCTGGGGCGTAGGCATTGTAACAGAAAAGGAGATCGACAAAATTAATATCCTGCAGAGCTCATTTCTGGCTATGCACCGGGCTATCCAACAATTGTCCGTACGGCCGGAACACCTTTTGATTGACGGCAACCGATTTAAAGCATATGAAGATATTCCACATACGACAATCGTAAAAGGTGATGGGAAAATGCTTTCGATTGCAGCGGCTTCGGTTCTGGCAAAAACATACCGGGATGATTTCATGCTGCAGATACATCAGAAATATCCGATGTACTTATGGAATAAAAACAAAGGATACCCTTCTGTGGCTCACCGTAAGGCAATAGAAGAACATGGTCCCTGCGAATACCACCGGATGAGTTTCCGGTTACTCAACCCGCAGTTATCTCTTTTTTAAAACATAATATTTACCGATCCTCCCAGTGTAATGGTTTGATGCCCGATCATCTGTATTGCACGAATAGACGGAAGGTAATTATAACTCAGATATCCCCGTATTCCGAGATTACGAGTAGGCAGATATGTGATACTGGCGGCTGCACCCCAAATAAAGCCGCCGGTTCTTCCATTCTTGATATAATCGTTATCGTAAGAAGGAATATTGGCATAACCGCCCAGCAAATTCGATCCGATTGCCCAATGAACAGAAATAGGGTAAGAGAAATACGGACCGGCCTGGATAGAGATAATATCGAGCGCTTCGTCCATTAATAAATCGTCTACTTTGAGTTTAAGACCGGTTACCCCCGCTCTGGCGCCTACTCCTATATAACGATTAAAGAACCAGGCTCCCTCCAATGCTGCCGAATTCCCCTCTACAATATCCACATTTCGGCCGTCGGGTGCATTTTCACTATCCAGTAAAAAACTGACCCCCAAATAAATACCCAGAAAAGTAGGCGGATGAGATTCGTCATACATCCTGTATTTCTTGTTGGCACGTACCAATCCTTTATTTTTGAAGATAAGATCTGCCAGGAAATAACCTAGTTCAGTAGAAATAATTCCGCAAGCTGCTCCTACCATTATATCACTCATCCAATGCCGGTTATTGAGTTGTCGCGAAATACCGGTAGCAAAGGCAAGGCTATATCCCCCGATGCTGTACCACGGACTGCGCGTCAATCCATACTCTTTATGAAGCATAGTAGCTGTCATAAAGGCAATGGCCGTATGGCCCGAAGGAAAAGAGTTGCGAGTTGACCCGTCAGGGCGTAGCACCCCGGTCGAATATTTTAAACCATTAATAAGAGATACACATAAAAGAACAGAGAAAGCGTCCGAGGTCAACATACGCCCCCAGGAACTACGCCCTTCGACACCGGCTGTTTTTAAGGAAAGCATAGCCAATGCCGGCATATATTGTAAATAATCATCATAATGATAACTGAAGTTCGAAACATATTCATTGCGTAAACTGCGATAACGGTCGTCACGGTTTTTCACAATAAGGCCGCCTATGGTAAGAGGTACTGCGGCATGGGTTATCTGGTAAAAGCGGGAAGCGGTAAACTTCTCAATTTTACTTTGTTTTTCAGGAGATTGTGAGTTAGATTCAGACTCAGAAAAATTATTTTGTGAAAAAATAGCTGTGCATTGTAATAACACAGCTATTAATATGATTCCTATTTTCTGAAAGAACACCATAGAGTACTACCCCGGTTAGTTATTTCCCTTTGCTTTAAAAGCCATAGCATAAAGGCGCATCTGCTTCACCATGGATAACAATCCATTTGAGCGGGTAGGCGACAAATGCTCTTTCAATCCGATCTTATCTATAAAATAGAGGTCAGATCCCAATATTTCATCAGGAGTATGATTACTCATTACCTGAATCAGCAATGCAACAATACCTTTTACAATAACCGCATCACTTTCTGCCCGGAACACGATCTTTCCGTCCTCATAATCGGCATGCAGCCATACCCTGCTCTGGCAACCTTCAATCAGGTTTTCTTGTGTTTTATATTTTTCGTCGAGCGGCTGAAGGGAATTTCCCAAATCGATCAGTAAGGCATACTTATCCATCCAGTCGTCAAAAGCGGAAAAATCATCAATAATATTGTCTTGAGTTTCGTTGATAGTCATTCTCGTATCTTTTATTTAATCATTATATAATAGGTAAGTGACCGTACGGCCTACAGCTTCAAGCGTAGCGGGGTCAATTTTATCTAACGTATCATCTACTGTATGCCAATATGGAAAGAAACCGGTTTCCGAATCAGGATCCAGATGAATAATATCAATTGCCGGAATACGGGCCATCGTATTGACATAATAATGGTCATCATTGATGTATCCGCCCTTCTTTTCAACAAAATAGCTACTATAACCAAGCTTCTGTCCGGTTTTCCATACCTTATCAACGAGATAAGAGGCATAATGGTTTGAAAAACCTTCTTTTAAAAATGTTGCATTCCGGGCTCCTACCATATCCAGCAATATCGCATATTTGGCACGATACCCCGGTTTATGCGGGCGACGCGCCCAATATTGAGTACCCAGAGCCCAGGTATTATCTCCTGCCTGCGATGTGGCGAAAGAAGGAGTTCCGTAATCTTCGGCATCGACAAACATAATATCGATACCCTTTCCGGGATTCTCCTTGCCCAACAAGCGGGCGATCTCCAACAATACACCTACCCCGCTGGCTCCGTCATTGGCTCCGGGAACCGGTTTCTTGATATTTGCGGGATTCTTGTCATAATCGGCAAAAGGGCGGCTATCCCAATGTGCCAACAACAAAACCCGGTCTTTTTTTTCAGGATTAAATTGCCCGATAATATTTTGAGCATTCAGTACCGTATTATCATATGCAGTCACTGGGGCCTCTTGTACGATTACTTCCGCACCATGACGGCGCAACTCGGAAGCTAACCATTGGGCAGTACGCGCATGGGCTTCGGTATTGGGAATCCGATTTCCGAAAGCCATCTGTCCGGCTACATATTGATAAGCGGAATCAGCATTGAATAGCGGAACTTTATTTTCTTTTACTTCAACCACGGGCGTTGTTTTGGGCACGGAGTTACCACCCGTACAAGCCATTAAGAAGAAGGTTAGCGGGAATGACATACAGACCATTGAACGAAGTATAATTGCCATATATTGTTTATTTTATTTCTCAAAATTAGATATATTATTCCAGAAAACAGAGTGCTGCTTCTTTATCTGTTACTTCGAATGTTGCATTTGCCCCTACCGGCAATGGCACGTTAAAATCAACATGACCGCAAGGGAAGTCAAAACATACCGGAAAATGATATGATTTAACCATCTCCCGAATCCGCTCATAAAGCGTACCTTCCATCGACAGATCTTCCGGACAATCAGAAAACTGACCAACTACCAACCCTGAAATACGGTCGAAAACACCACCTAACCGAAGATTATATAACATCCGGTCTATTTTATAGAGAGGTTCGGCAATATCTTCCAAAAATAATATCGCACCGTCATAAGAATAATCATACGGAGTACCCCGCAGTCCGCTTAAAACAGACAGATTTCCGCCTACTACCCTTCCGGATGCTGTACCGCATCGGTTTAACTCATGACTGCTTACACGGTATTTGGGACGCCCCCCAAAAAGAACCGCCTTTATCAGTCCGGAGATCTCATCATCCGGATGTTCCGCCAACTGCTTTGCCATAGGTGCATGCAAAGAGATTATTTCAGATCGGCTAAAAGCTGCATGGAGCAGGGTGATATCACTGTATCCCACCAGCCATTTCGGATTATTACGAATCATTTCGGGAGCAATGTCTTCTAAGAGCTGAACAGCGCCATAGCCGCCGCGCGAACAAAAGATCGCTTTTACCTCCGGATTTAATAACGCATTTTGAAAATCATGCAGCCGATTTTCACGCAAAGACGCGAAACGCCCATGACTATCCGCTGCATAAGCAGATATCTGAGGCCGAAGTCCCCAACGTGTCAACACAGAAGCAGCACGTTCTATCAGTTCTGGATCAATTTTCCCTGCCGGCGAAAGGATACAGATTGTATCTCCCGGCAAAAGGGATGCTGGATATTTCATAGAAATACAATGGGTGTTAAATCCGGAAAATCCGGAGATGAACTGAAATAAAAATAAACAGAAGGTATACCAAAAGTAGACCTTCTTGTTTTGCAAAGATAAAGGTACATTTTATTGTTGGGTTGCAAGTACCTTATTTATAACTCCTATACCCTCTTTGAAAAGCACCTATACCCTGTTTGAAAAACCGTCCGGAGAGCCCGCTCTGAGCTTGCACTGAGCCCGGCTTTAGCTCGCACGGAGCCGCTTCAACGCTTCCGCGAGCTAAAGTCGGTTTCCGCGCGAGCTAAAGCCGGGCTCAACGGAGAGGTTGCGAACCCCACTATAGGAAGAAATAAACAGGAGTATGAGGAACTCGGTTTTTGATTAATCGCGAATTTAAACAAAAACAAGAAGAGGATGTACTTTTGGCACACCCTCTTCTTGTTATATATTTTTTTCTTAAAGAGCGTTCTCTTGAATAAGATATTCAGCAATCTGAACGGCATTCAGAGCAGCCCCTTTCTTAATCTGATCACTTACGCTCCAGAATGTAAGACCGTTTTCATCACAAAGATCTTTACGGATACGACCTACATAAACCGGATCCTGACCTGCAATATCCAATGGCATCGGATAGGTTTTGCTTGTCGGTTCATCCATCAGAATCACACCCTCTGCTTTGGCAAACGCCTCGCGAGCCTGTTCTACCGAAATAGGATGTTCTGTTTCAATCCATGTAGATTCTGAGTGAGCGCGCATTACCGGAACGCGTACACATGTTGCACTCACCTTGATATCCGAGTGCATAATCTTACGGGTTTCATGAAACATCTTCATTTCTTCTTTTGTATACAGATTGTCTGTAAATACATCGACCTGAGGGATCACGTTATAAGCAAGCTGATAAGCGAACTTCTCAATAGTCGGGTCTTCGTTGCGAATTAATTGCTCATACTGATGTACCAACTCGTCCATCGCGGCTGCACCGGCTCCGCTGGCTGCCTGATAAGTAGATACATGTACACGTTTGATATGAGATATATCTTCGATTGGTTTCAAAGCAACGACCATCTGAATGGTTGTACAGTTCGGGTTGGCAATGATATTACGCGGACGATCTTTTGCGTCTGCGCCATTTACTTCAGGCACTACCAAAGGAACGTCATTATCCATTCGGAATGCACTTGAATTATCTATCATCACAGCTCCATGTTTCGTAATTGTCTCAGCAAACTCTTTCGACGTTCCGGCACCTGCTGACGTAAAGGCAATATCCACACCCTTAAAATCATCATTATGCTCGAGCTGTTTTACTACGATATCCTGACCACGGAATTTATACACAGAACCCGCACTACGGGAAGATCCGAAAAGCAGAAGCTCATCCATCGGAAAGTTTCTTTCTTCAAGTACGCGCAGGAATTCTTGTCCTACTGCCCCACTGGCACCAACAATTGCTAC
>JAVWBH010000057.1:0-11898 GCA_036649595.1 Bacteroidales bacterium | reverse complement strand
CCGGACTCCACCCCGGCGAAAAACTAAAATTAGCGAATGGCTTATCTCCGTAAAAAGAGCTATACCAGTAAGGCACGTAGGTCAAAGGCCGGTTATAATCCGCCCACAGAATCGGCAAAGCCAACATTGTGCGTAGCCTATGTCCCAAATTGGCATCGCTCCATGCACCCGAAGAATACAACGTGTCCTGAATTTCCCCCCAACGGTTGTCCGGATCGTCAATAGGGCGGCGGCGTTCGACAATCGAAAAGAATAACTGAAAATACCGGATATTGGCATGATACAAATCCAACGCCTCCTGATCACCGTTTTTGATATCCTTCAGCAAATCAGGCATCAAATGAATGGTCGGCGTCACCAACGCATCCGTCATATTCCACTGATGCGTAGGAGTTTGCACCCCAGACAGGTGATGAGACAACAATAAAGAAAAGCCATCTCCGGTATGATTTCCGATCGGCTTGCCTCCGATCAATAAATCCGAACCTTCTACCGGAACGCTGTTCATATAAACGCGCAATCCTTTATAAAGCGCCCGCTTCAGGCGCAGGCGAGCTCCGGGATCACCTTTCGGCCCGTATATGGCAGACTTTGCATACGCATATCCCATACCTCCGAAAATATTCGTAATCTCCTGCCATTCATTTTCAATAGTGGGCTCTCCCCTTTTAGGTTTCCCTTTTACCTTTTTTTGCTTCAGATAATCGGCAGGGTGAGTCGTATAAGACGGGAAATTCATGAAATAGCCCTCATTCTGTTCTATCTCAATAATCCTTTTTCCAATTTCGGCGTCCGACATTTTATTCCGCCCGTACAACCGCGAATTATCCAGTGTAAACCCCTTATAGCGATCATACATCGTTTGCCAAAGCGTTTTATCGACCACCTTAACCGACACATCAAACCTGTTTAAAGGCGTATCCCGATCAAGTAAAACAACAGACAGCGGATAAACACAAGGCTCGGCAGGCATCGCCATACCGGCCTTTACAGACAATATCCCCATTATGCGGTTAGCCTCGTCATAATGCGTTTTAACTTCAATCAGATCAGAAGGCTGTGCGGTAATTTCAAAATGATATCCGCCCGGAACAGGAGATGTAAGTACATCCTTATTCCTCTCCAGATGAATCCGTCCGATTACTTCACTTCCGCCCGGACTGCCGGTAAGAATATCAAAATAATTTGCAAAGATTTTTTCCTGGGATGCGATATCCGTCACAAATCCGGAAAATAAAAGCATCCAGAAAAATATAGTTTCCGGTATGCGCTTTAAAGCTTTAATACAGAGCTTCGATATAGACATAATGTAATAAATAGAATTAAAATCTATTTGATAAGACTCTGATTTGCCGATAAAGTTTATTTAAAATAAAAAAAATGGCAAAAAAAGCCCGGATCAAGCGATCCGGGCTTTTCTGTATCTTCTTTTATGAATACCTCAACCGCTGACCAATGCGCAGCGTGGTACTTGTTTTAATTTTATTCAGGCGGCAAAGCTGATTGATACTCACACCATATTTGCGGGCAATCTTTCCAAGATTATCTCCCGACCGCACTTTATGATAAGCAATCCCATCGGGCCCCATGGCGCCTGTTGCAATTGCTTTCGCTTTCTTCGAGCGGAACATATAGGTGTCGGTATGCGCTACCTTATTGTTAAAGTCAATAATCTCATTCGGATTAATCACCAACCCCATCAGGCGGGTTTCGAAATGGAGATGCGATCCGGTCGAACGTCCTGTATTGCCACCCAAAGCGATTGGCTGTCCGGCTCTTACCACCTCATCCTGTTTTACCAGGAATTTCGAAAGATGTCCGTAAACCGTTTCCAATCCGTTGTTGTGGCGCACAACCAGGTAATAACCATAGCCGCGGCGCTCAAACTTACGAACACGAATCTTTCCCGAAAAGGCAGCATAAATCGTATCTCCGGTATACACCTTCAAGTCGATACCATTATGCATACGACGGCGACGCCATCCGAAATTAGAGGTTACACGCCCCTCGTTATCTCCTACCGGCGAAACATATTCCGACACATCGATACGCAATGAGTCAGGCAGTTTAGCCGTTGAGTTGCGATAAGGATTTACCCAATCGTTACTCCATGTATCATACAGATTTTCTGCCGGGAAAAGCAGTTCTTCTTCTTGCAAACGATAAAGCATTTTCATTGAATCAAGCAGATTCACTTCTTTAAAAATATTTACCTGATCGGCCAACAGCTCCTGGTGCATCTTATTATGTACCAAATCGCCGGCCTGAGCAAATCCGGCCATTGCGCCGGCTGCCATAATCGTTGTTAGGAGTAGTCTTGCTTTTTTAAATAATATCATTCTATAGTTTCTTTCAGATCTACCTCATCTTCCGCATAAAGAAAATGTAAAGTAGCAATGTTATAATCAAATAGTTCATCCGGACTAAAGAATCTTGCGATCTCCTCTTTAGCCGTTTTGGCTGAGTCGGAAGTATGAATCACATTTTCCTGTACACTCATACTAAAATCACCCCTGATAGTTCCGGGTGCTGCCATTCGGCCGTTGGTTACCCCGGCCATCGAGTGAATTACCGGTATTGCGTTTACACCTTCGAAACAGCAAACCACAACCGGCGCACTCATCATACTTTTTTTAATTCTTGGATAAAAGGGCTTTCCTACTAAATGAGCATAATGTTCATCCAATATTTTTTCATCCAGTTGCATCATCTTTAACCCGCGAAGGATGAATCCTTTATGTTCGAAACGAGTTAATATATCTCCGATTAAACGGCGTTGTAAAGCCGATGGCTTCAAAATAACCAATGTGCGTTCCATAGTAGTAAAAATAATGTGTTCTTTTTTAAGGTGACGTAAATTTACACAAAAACACATGGAAGTACCATCTTCTTTTAAGACTTATTTGTCACTCTTTTAGATTGTTGAATAAAAAATGCAAAATAAACACCTGACAACCAATAAATTACCATAAACATGTTTTAGAACACATTTTCCAATATTTAGCTTTCAGCGTGAGTACTAACTAATTATACTCCAATCTACCCGCCGGGCAAATAGTTTCTGAAGCTGTTTTTTGAGTATAAAATGCTCAGGCAACTCCATTAGCGGATCTTTATCTATAATTTCCTGTGCCAGATCGCGGGCAAATTGCAAAATCTGGCCATCTTTGGCCAAACTGGCTATTTTCAGGTCGAAAGCCACTCCGCTTTGTTGCGTACCCTCAAGATCACCGGGCCCGCGCAACTGCAAGTCGGCCTCCGAGATCTCAAACCCGTCATTTGTCCGCACCATGATCTCCATTCGCTTGCGGGTATCTTCCGATAATTTGTAAGAAGTGATCAAGATACAAAAAGACTGATCAGCGCCACGCCCTACCCGGCCGCGTAGCTGATGCAACTGCGAAAGCCCGAACCGCTCGGCACTCTCAATAATCATCACCGAAGCATTGGGCACATTTACCCCCACCTCGATTACAGTGGTAGCTACCATGATATGCGCCTCATGATTTACAAACAGTTGCATCTGCGCATCCTTATCTGCCGGCTTCATCTTCCCGTGCACCATGCATACCTTATATTCCGGAAACACCTCTTTGATATGCTCGAAGCCCTCTTCGAGATTCTTATAATCAAGTTTTTCATTCTCTTCAATCAGCGGATATACGATATATACCTGGCGCCCCAGTTCGAGTTGTTTACGTACACCCGAATAAAGCGATCCGCGCTTATTATCAAACTGATGAAGCGTCTGTATCGGTTTACGTCCCGGCGGCAGTTCGTCAATTACAGAAACATCCAGATCGCCATACACCGTCATAGCCAGCGTACGCGGAATCGGAGTTGCCGTCATGACCAATACATGAGGTGGCCGGGTATTTTTACGCCATAATTTTGAACGTTGCTCTACGCCAAACCGATGCTGTTCATCAATAATCACCATCCCCAGGTTATGAAACTGCACAACATCCTCAATCAGCGCATGGGTTCCCACCACAAAATGAATAGAGCCGTCGCGCAATCCGGCATGGATATATTCGCGCTGTTTCTTCTTGGTTGATCCGGTAAGCAAAACGATTTCCAGCCCCGTCCCTTCGAGCAGTTGGCGAATCCCTTCGTAATGCTGAGTAGCCAGAATTTCGGTAGGCGCCATCAGACATGCCTGAAAACCGTTATCAGCCGCCATGAGCATTGTCATCAATCCCACCAACGTTTTTCCGCTTCCTACATCCCCTTGCAACAAACGGTTCATCTGCCGTCCGCTGCCTACATCCAACCGTATTTCGCGCAATACCCGTTTCTGGGCACCCGTCAGTTCAAACGGCAGGTTATTCTTATAAAAGTTATTGAAATAATCACCGATCTGCCCGAACACAAAGCCGCCCAACTTATGCTGTCGTAACTTTGAATAGCGCAGTATATTCAGTTGCAAATAAAACAGCTCTTCGAATTTCAGCCGATATTCGGCTTTGCGGAGCATCTCCGGCGATTCGGGAAAATGAATATTCCGCAACGCATCCTGGAGGTAAATACACTTGGCCTTACTAATCAGATAAGCCGGCAGCGTTTCCGTTATCGGCCCGGGCAATGTTTGCAACAGAGTAAAGATGATTTTCTGAATCGCTTTTGAATTCAGAAAATTACTTTTCATTTTTTCTGTCGTATTATAGTAACCCTGCAATCCGGTCGATTTGTCTAAGTCATTATCGATTGGGTCGATCTCGGGATGAGCAATATTATAACGAGATCCGAAAAGAGCCGGCTTACCGAATAACGTATATTCGATACCCGGTTTATATTTGTCTGCAATATATTTGATCCCTTTAAACCAAACCAGTTCAATTACTCCCGTACCATCCGAAAAGCGGGCGGTCAGTCGTGCTCCCCGTCCTTCACCAATCGTTTCATACGATAAAATGCGCCCTCTTAACTGGATATAGGGCATCGAACCGCTAATCTCACTAATCTTGTAAGTGCGGCTTCTGTCAATGTATTTATAAGGGAAATAATAAATCAGATCCTCCACAGAACGGATATTCAGTTCTTTCTGAAACAAATCGGCTCTGCGCGGACCCACTCCCTGCAAATATTTTAAATCGCGGTGAGATAAATCCAACATTATTCAATCAAGGCTTCTGCTATTAATAAATCAAACGGGGTGGTTATTTTTATGTTTTCGCGGTTGCCGGCAATACAATGTATCCGATGTCCGGCGGCTTCAAATACAGAAGCATCATCGGTAAATAATTTATCAAATGGTGCGTCATACGCCTCGCGAATCAATTCCGAACGAAATGTCTGTGGTGTCTGCACCAGTTTAAATCGTTCCCGGTCGACCGGCCGACTCTCTTCTTCGCCCACCATCTCGCGGACAGAATCAATCATATCGATCACCGGAATAGCACCCCCGTATTCTTTGGCTGCCGCAAAAGCATCCTTAATCACTCTTGCCGATACAAACGGACGAACACCGTCATGAATAGCTACCAACCCCTCTTCCGTAACCAGTTTCAGGCCGTTTTTCACCGAATGGAAACGTGTGCTCCCACCCTCCGCGATCAAAAGCGGCACCTTGAAACAATGTAGTTCACAAAGAGCTTCCCAATATTCCATCTGTTCTTTAGGTAAAACCAAAATAAGGGTAATATCCTCTTCAGCCTGTCGGAAAGCCTGAATAGCATGCATCAGGATCGGCCGTTCTCCAACCGATATAAATTGTTTAGGCAACTCTTGCCCCATCCGCAAACCTTTGCCTCCCGCTACGATAATGGCATATTTCTTCATAACCTTCCATTTTTTTGTGCTATAAAGATACATATTTCCACGCAAAACTACTACTGCTACTAATTGCGGCACACAATAAAGCACCCTCCATAACCAATTTTTCTGGAATAATTACAGTAATACAGGATACCCGGAAGTTCTTCTTTATACCCCGGAGTCTTTTTGAATTTTCAGGATCTTTTTTCCCCGGCCTCCCGGATAATGCCCTTCAGAGTACCGGGTAAAACTCTCGGGAATACCGGAAAATACCCGCCGGAAATCCGGAGCGTTAGAGAGTATTATCCGGAGCCCCAGAGGGTATTACCCGGAGCCCCCGGAAAAAGACTCCGTGAAAAAGCAGAAACAGCTCCTGAAAAAGAGATCTTTCTTCAGGTAACAGCTATTTATCTTGTTATTTAAAAGCTCAGTGTGAAAAGGGTTTCCTGCGTAGTCGAATGATTTAACTGCAAATTACCCTGGTGGTTACGCATAATCTGTTTTGAGATACTTAAACCGATGCCCGAACCATTTGCCTTGGTCGTGAAAAAAGGGATAAAAATCTGCTCCCGGGTTTCATCAGAAATCGGAGAGCCGTTATTGGCAACGCCGATTACCCATCTGCCCTGATTTGTCAGATACGCCAGTAGCCGGATATGTCCTTGCGACACGCCCTGTAACGCTTCGGTCGCATTACGCATCAGGTTTATCAATACCTGCGTTATCTGCCCCCGATCAATCAACAAAGAAGGTAAAGAGATATCTTCCGGTAAATCAATATAAATACGGATGTGTTCGGGGATCTCTGAAATCATCAGCCTACGGCATTGCAACAACAAATCCGCAACGTCGGCCTCCTCTTTTCGGGGGAGTGGTGTGCGGGCAAACCGGCGATAATGATCTACAAAATCCATCAGGTTTTCAGACGTACGATGAATTATCGACAAGCCTTTTCTTGACTCCGTCGGTAATGCATGGTGCTGTTCCAACAACAACTGGCTCAGCGAACGGATCGGCGCCACACTGTTCATTATTTCATGCGTCAGCACACGCGTCAGCCGAATCCACGACTCTAACTCCTTCTCATCCAGTTCGGCTCGGATATCATTGAGTGTAATGATCCGAAATAATTCTTCCTTTTGTTTGAAAGACACTTTCCGCACCGAAATATGCTGTACAGCTTCTTTTGTTACGAACTCCCGCGACCGGCTCTCATTTTCATCCAAGGCACCGATCCATTCCGAGAATCCGGGTTGCACCCGGTCCAGATGTATCAGATGCTTCAGTACAGGCAGATTCAGTAACTCCCGGGCAGCCCGGTTGCTCTGACAGATATGTCCATTCCGGTCGTAAACGATAAAACCGGTTTTACTCTTATCGAGTATCAACTTGTAATATTGTTCGCGAATCTGGCTTTGTTGCTTTGCCTGAAACAAAATATCTTTGATCCGGTTCAGCATCAGATGTACGAACCGCTCATTCCGGCTGTATTGATCGGTAGCAAACTGAAAAGAAAAATCATCATTTTCAACAGCGTCAAGCAAAAAAGACACTTTATTTATATAAGCCGTAAAACAGCGAAACAGCCAAAATATACTTCCTCCGATTCCGAAAAGCCCCAGAATGCCCCATGCCGGGTTCAGAAGTCGCTGTCCGGTAAAAACCGACTGCAAAGATAAGGTAATCGCCACCACCGAAATCATCAATACCAACAGACACCAAACACACCGTAACTGAATTGACTTCACCATGACTCAGAGATTATATTTTTTCATTTTATTATAGAGCGTCTGCCTGCTGATCCCCAGCCGCGAAGCCACTGCCGACAAGTTTCCTTCACAGTGCCGCAGTGCGCCGTCAATCATCTTCTTTTCCATATCCTCCAACGTTACCGCGGCTTCCTGGCGAGGAGTTTCCTCCTCTCTAAACAAAAAAGCATCCGGTCCTATCGTTCCGCCACTATGCATGATCACCGCTTTTTCGATCGTATGCTCCAATTCGCGGATATTACCGGGCCACGCATAAGCGCTCAGCTTCCGGATAGCCGCATCGCTTAATACAGGCGCCGACTGATTATACTTGCCGGCATATTTACCGATAAACATCCGGCTCAGATCCGGTATGTCAACTTTCCGTTGCCGGAGTGAAGGCAATTCAAGATGGATGGTATTGATCCGGTAAAAGAGGTCTTCTCTGAATGCCCCGGCTTTCACCATGTCGGGCAGATTCCCGTTCGTAGCTGTTACAAGCCGGATATTTACCGGAACAGGTTCTACCGCACCTACCGGAACGACTGTCCGGGTTTGAAGTACGGATAATAATTTAGACTGCTGCATCAAGGGCATATTTCCCACTTCATCCATAAACAAAGTACCGTTGGCAGCAACCTCAAACTTCCCCTGTTTGTCTGTTTTCGCATCTGTGAAGGCTCCTTTTACATAGCCGAACAGTTCACTTTCAAACAGCGAATCGGGTATCGTCCCCATATCCACGCTAACCATGGGATATGTTTTGCGCAAAGACAAACGATGTATCTCGCGGGCCAACATCTCTTTCCCGGTACCGTTTTCGCCGGTAATCAAAACATTGGCATCAGTAGTGGCAATACGGGGCACCATTTTTCGTAAAGTGGCCATCTGCTCCGAATCGCCCCAGAACATCGTCGGAAATTCGGCCGACTCAACGGCAACATCAGCCGGTATTCCCCCTGTAGCCGCATTCAAAAGCGTTTCAAGCAGCTTCTCATTGTTCCACGGTTTAGTAATGAAATCCGCCGCCCCCCGCTTCATACCTTCTACAGCCAGACTAATATCGGCATATGCCGTAAAAAGAACTACCGGCAGTGCGGGATTTGCGTCTTTGATACGTCCCAGCCAGTAAAGACCTTCGTTTCCGTTATTGATCCCGGTTTTAAAGTTCATATCCAGCAATACCACCTGATAAGATTGTTTCCTTATCGCCTGATCGAATCCGGCAGGATCTGCCAGCGTGGTAATCATACTGAAAGAAGAACGAAGTAATAGCTCAAGCGTCTGCAGGATACTCCGGTTATCATCAATGATCAGGATAGCAGGTTTTTTATTCATGGAAATAAGACTTGAAAAATAATAAATAGGGATAGTCGGGATAAAATTAGGCTAATTTTAAATATAATTGATATTTGTAAAATAAAATAATCACCTTGTAGCTATCTTCTATTAGACATAAGTATAAAGGATTATACCTTACTACCAAAGATACCTGTATGAAAAATTTACACCTGTGTCTAATAATTAGACACTCGCCAAATATCCTAAAAACAATAATCACTTGACTAACAATACACTAATATTAATGGCATGCATTATGCAACGATTAGGGTAAACGTTAAGATTATGATCAGAGTACTTTTATTTTATATCACTTTATTGATAGGAGCCCTGTTTTGCAAATTGCATGCCCAAACCTGGGACCTGGATGCCTGCATGCGATACGCCGTAGAGCATAATTCGAAAATCACCATTCAACAATGGCAAAATCGGAATCGGATTGAAAACAAACAGGCTGCCCGCAGCGAATTATTACCCTCCTTATCAGGAGGCGTAGGCGCATCGATGAGTTTTGGCCGCACAATCGATCCACAAACCAATACCTATTCGAATATCTCTAACTTCACGAATGCTTATGAATTGTCAGGATCGGTACCACTTTTTCAGGGCGGCGCATTAATCAATAAGATCCGCTTAAGCCAAACGGCTTGCCGGATGGGGCTGCAGGAAGAACAGCAGATCACAAACGACGTAGCCTTACGTACCATGCAAACATTCATGGATTTGCTCTATTACCGGGCATGTGTAGAATTGGCCCGCGAGCAGGTTCAACAAAGCAATCAATTACTATATCAGACGTTGCTAATGGAAGAACTCGGATTAAAGAGCCAGGCCGAAGCAGCCCAGATCCGGGCTCGCTTAGCGGCAGACGAATTTAACCTTATCGCCCGCGAAAATCAGGCCATTCAAACACAACTCACACTCAAGGAAATCATGAATTATCCGTCGGAAGAAGCATTACCGATTGATACGGTACTTCCCCTCCCGACCCTTTCGGAAGCCGAACCAAATCCGGATCATATTTTTAACTCGGCCAAAGAAGTATTGCCGCAAATCAAACTGGCAGCCTTGAAACTGCAAGACAATCAGATCCGCATAGCGATTGCACGGGCCGGCTATTTTCCGACCCTCTCTTTAAACGGCGGGATCGACACCCGTTTTTATGAAAACCTGAATCAGGCCGGCCGCGAAAAAACGGCATTTGGCTCCCAGTTTAAAAATAACCTGGGCGAATGGGTCGGAATCTCGCTAAAAATCCCGGTCTTCCGCAACCTATCTACCCGCACCGCCTTTCGGATTGCCCGCAACAACCTGCAGATCGCAAAACAAGAACAAAATGACGTGCTGCGGGAATGGCACACAGAGATCGAAAAAACAATCAACGACTGCAAAGGGCTTACCCGCGAGTTTAAACAGATCAAACTAAAAGTAGCTGCCGATCAGCTCGCTTATGAAGTTGCTCTGAAGAAATATGAGAAAGGGATGCTCGATATCTTCGATCTGCAAACAGCTGCCAATACGCTCTTTCAGGCTAAAGTGACACAGATACAGATACAACTCAATTATTTAATCAAACAACGCCTGCTGGCATTTTATCAAGGAATACCGTTAATCAGATAATTATACGACAATGGATATAAAAATTGAAAAGAAAAAAGGGATTCAGAAAAAACATCTTCCCTGGCTGGTCGGCGGCTTGCTTCTGACAGGAATTATCGCGGCCATTTTATTTGGCAATCATCAGCCTACCTTGCAGGTGAAAAGAAAAAACCTAATTACAGGAAAAGCAGAACGCACGACTTTCCATGATTTTATACGCGTAGACGGCCAGGTGCAACCGATCTCGATGATTCAGCTCAGTCCGCTCGAAGGGGGAATCGTCGAGGAGATCAGGATGGAAGAAGGAAGCACGGTAAAAAAAGGGGATATCCTGGTCCGTTTAAGCAATTCGAATCTGGACCTCTCCATTCTCAACAGCGAGGCGGAACTGGCCGAAAAGCAGAACTTTCTGCGTAACACGCAAGTGACGATGGAACAAGACAAGCTCAACAACCGCACCGAGAAACTGCAACTCGACCTGGATGTCAGACGCAAACGGCGCGCATATCAGCAACAGAAAGAACTTTATGACGAAAAGCTGATTGCCCGTGAAATATTCTTGCAGGCTGAAGAAGATTATCTGCTCGCTACCGAAAAACAGGCATTGGTAACCGAACGGTTACGCCAGGATTCCATTTTCCGGTCGGTACAAATAGATCAGTTGGAAGAGAGTCTGCTCAATATGCGCCAAAACATGGTACTGATACGCCAGCGCGTAGAAAACCTGAATATCAAGGCACCCGTTGACGGAGAACTGGGTTTACTGGAAGTCGTTGCAGGACAAAATATTGTGATGGGGCAAAAGATCGGGCAAATCAACAACCTCTCGGACTATAAAATCGAAGCGCTGATAGACGAGCATTACATCGACCGCGTCAAAACCGGGCTGAGTGGGATATTTGAAAGACAAAATCAACACTATTCGCTCGAAGTACGGAAAATTTATCCGGAAGTCAGAGACGGGCGTTTCAAAACAGATTTTATCTTTACCGGCGATCGACCGGAAAATATCCGTACCGGCCAGACCTATTACATTAGCCTGGAACTAGGGCGTCCGGCCGAAACCATCCTGATACCGAAGGGCACTTTCTTCCAGACAACCGGAGGCTTATGGGTTTTCGTACTTGATCCGGACGGAAAAAAAGCACGGAAACGGAATATCCGGATCGGGCGCCAAAATCCGCAATACTATGAAGTTGCCGAGGGGCTGCAACCGGGAGAACAAATTATCATATCCGACTATGAGAGCTTTAAGGAGAATGAAATACTCGTAATAGAAGATTAAATAACATGAAGAACATACGCCTGGCTTTTCGCTCTTTATTCAAGAAAGGAAGCTATAACCTCATCAAGATTTTCACACTTGCCATCGGCCTGTCGGTCGGGCTGGTATTGATTGCGAAAGTATATTTCGAACATTCATACGACAATTTCTATCCGGATAAAGAACGGA
>JAVWBH010000056.1:0-11904 GCA_036649595.1 Bacteroidales bacterium | reverse complement strand
CTACTACTTCGATTTTTTTCGAATTATTCAAAGCTACATAATAAAGCCCTTTTATATACGACAAAGATTGGGCGACATCGCCTAATGGCCGGTTATTTACTTGGCGGAAGATATCGAAATCTGTTTGCCCGTCCATGGTAATTGCCGAAAGAGCAGCCGTTCCTTTGGTAAATTGGCCCTCATTAACGACCACCATTTTAGCTTTGCTACCCACTTGTTCTAACTCAGATGAGTTCTCATCCGAACATGCACAGAATCCTGCTAATAATAGCAGATAAAAAAAAACTTTTTTCATCTTAAAAATAAAATTTGTTAGATAATAAAAAGTGCGGTAATAGAAGTTGAATGGAATTCATCCCCATGAAATCCCATCCAATTAACTTATTGCCTACACCCGAAGCAAAAAAAACATTTCAAATTCTGGCAGGTTTTCTGACTCTCTCCTTTATCATGTGGCCTTCCCATCTGCAGAACAGACAGTGGCGGTAGTGTTACAGATAAATATTATGGAGATTACAGCTGCGGGTACAGTTCCGGATTCACACCGGATTCCCTTTTAAGCTATCGATAAGGATTATCGTAGCTTCACCAAAATCCGGCGTAAATGTAAGCTGAATTTAGAGAATAACTATAACAAAGAATTACATTTGTGTAGAATACATGATATTATTTGTTAATAAGTTAATTCCTGAAAACGTACTTATGAAAAACCTGATTGTCATCTTGCTTGCCTTTTTCGGCTGTTCCCTTTTTGCCCGTGATAAGGAATCCTCTTATCAACAAAGCAATGATATTCCGTATGGCATATCCGTTGCAGATCAGTCGGATGCTTATCGGTCGGAGCGTTGCGTACTGGATATTTATTACCCAACCGATAAAAAAGGATTTAAAACTGTCTTGTTTTTTCATGGCGGCGGTTTGGAGGGAGGTAATAAATTTATTCCGGAAGAACTCAAAGGGGAGGGGATTGCCGTAGTTGCCCCCAATTACCGGTTGAGTCCGCGCGCATCGCATCCTGCATATATTGAAGATGCGGCTGAGGCTGTTAGATGGACAATGGAAAATATCGGGCGTTACGGAGGAGACTCGACTCAAATATATGTCTCCGGACATTCGGCAGGCGGTTATCTTACTTTGATGTTGGCCCTCGATACCACTTATCTCACAAAAAGAGGCATTCATCCGGATCAGCTTGCCGGATATGTGCCGCTGAGCGGGCAAACCAATACGCATTATACTATTCGGAAGGAGCGCGGACAAGATATGAGAATACCGGTAATCGATTCGTTTGCCCCGATTTCTCATGCCCGCAAAATGAGTAGTCCGATGATCTTGGTAACCGGCGACAGGAATAAGGAATTATTGGCTCGCTATACCGAGAATTTGCATCTGCAGGATATTCTCAAAGAAATGGGTAATCCGGATATCAGCCTTTATGAACTTAATGGTTTCGACCATGGTACGATGATTGCCCCCGGCTGTTATCTGCTTTTAGAAATGATGCGAAAAAAATAATTAAGGATTCATGGTCTTCGTCATAAGAGACTAACTTTCCGGCAAAAAAAGTTTTCATTTTTCTTCGTCACACATTGTGTTACATACTTTAAATCCTAATTATTTGCAGGTAACTGTATTTTATTAATATATAGCGGTCTGAGGAATGAAAAACAGAGTGATATAGTAAACGAAGGAGGTGTAGCTGTCGCAAGCCGGATGAATAAAAAAGAGTAGGGGAAATAAAAAAACAGAAAAAAGGAAGCCGGCAAATCAGCTCATCGAGAGTGACTGAAAGCCGGCT
The DNA here is from genome assembly GCA_036649595.1 of Bacteroidales bacterium. Lineage (GTDB taxonomy): Bacteria > Bacteroidota > Bacteroidia > Bacteroidales > JAUNSR01 > JAUNSR01. Next base: position 10,106 of record JAVWBH010000056.1, on the reverse strand, counting down.
TCTATTATGAATAGAGTTTATAAGATTCCTTTTAAACCAGTTAAAGAGACTGCTTTTGTTCCGGCTAAAATATCTTCCGGAATTTCATTGCAGCGAACATAAACGGAAAGATCCGAGGCATTTCCTACAACTGTCCAGTTCATGTACTCTGGATAGATTTCGATAATATATTCGTTATTCCATTTACCCATCTGATAGTCGTAGTCTCCGGTGATGATATCGATCGACTCGTCTTTCTCATCTTTCCCGATACTAAATGATCCCGTTATGTTACGCGCATTCATACTATCCATATTTTGATACATCGCAAACGTTTTATCTTTGCGATTGAACGTAATGTAGCAGTAAATGCCTTCTGCCAGCGGTTTGTTATTCCAACTATCGAGCTTCCATGTACCAGCAATATTGATATTGTTAGCCTCAATTTTAACATTCGTCATGTCTGGTTCTTGTTCATCACTGCATGACGCACATGCGACCATCATTACGAAAAACATTATTAATTTATAAATTGTCTTCATTTAATTATCACTTATTATTTGATTTTTATTATTGCATAACACCACTTTTACTGTCAGAAAACGGTCGGCTTCCGGCACATCCGGCCCCTCCAGCATAAAGTTCAAAAAGAATGACTCTTTTACATCGGGTGGCAGTTTGTTCCCATCAATTGTAAATAGCATATCAGCTTCCTGTCCGGGCGCTATTATTTCCGGATCTGTTTTGAAGGATACATATTCGGGCAGCTCCGATACTTTCAATACGAGTGGTTGTTTGCCGCTGTTTGCACAAAGCAGTCGTTCGATGGATTGTTTGTCTCTCGAAATACCACTAAGTGTGGGTGTGTGTTGTTTTATTCTCAAATTTCCTATACTGGTAGCAAAATCAGCGAATTCGTTTTCACTTACAACTTCACCTGTCAATTCCAGAGTTGCTGCCGGTTTATTGCCTGATTCAGAAGTGTAGATAAACACCTGTTGGCAGATCACGCCCAGTTTCCGATGAGGGTCAAAGGTCAGTTTGATCTCGCCTCTTTCAGTCGGTTTATATGGTCTTTCCTCAAAGAATGCGGTCGTACATCCACATGTAGTGACGATTTTGTGTATCGCAATGGGTTTGTCAGACTGATTGATAAAAGAATAAACGGTCTGTTGTATCGGGCCATTTTCAAAGATCTTCCCTATCGAGCGGATCGTATTTTCAAAGAAAAAACCGTTATTAACCGTTTCTTTATTAGAAGCCGTCTCTTGCACAGTATTTATCTGTGCAGTTGCCTGCACAGATAAAAAAAATAAAAAGATTTGCCGAAATGCTTTAATAAATCTCATTGTTATCATTATAGCCAGCCGTTACTGCCTGCTTTTTTACGAACTGTGATTACGAAATTCTGTGCTCTGCCATCGTTCAAACGAACAAGAGCATTCACTATTCCCGTTGTTTTTCCTGATATGGTTGCCACAGTACCATTCATAGCTATTGTAGCGATTGCTTCGTTCTCTATTTCACAGGTATACGCGAATTTAGCTCCGTCTTTAAAATAACGGGCAAAATCAATTTTCGACGAATTGTCAATTTCTACGTACATGTTAGGAACCTTCATTTCCACGCCGCCATTCTCTATTTTAGACAACAGCGTAGCTGCGTTGATTATCCCAAAACCCATTTTGTTTCGATAGGTCGTCGGTTCCATGCTTTGTAGCGAAACTTCGCCATAAAATTCATATCTAGACCAGTAGAATTTAGTATCCGTAAAGTAAGATTCGACCGGAGCACATGATTCTTCCATCATTTGGCGGAATTCACTTGCCTTGAAATGACGGTTCTGCTGTACGGCATATGAAAGCCCCAGTGCGGCGACACCCGAAACATGGGGGCAAGCCATCGACGTACCTTCCATAAATCCATATCCGGATTTGCCGTTTTCAGGAACTGTCGACAAAACTTTCCCATGCGAACCTTTGTGGTAATCAGAGTCACCTCCCGGTGCACTAATCGTAACATCAGTCCCATAGTTCGTAAAGTTAGATGGCGTTCCGTCTGCAGAGGTAGACCCCACGCTGATATATTCGTGGTAAGCCGCCGGATAAGAAGATTGACCTGCAGCTTCATTCCCAGAAGCAAAAATTGCTAATCCTCCTTCGATTACCCCATTAGGAGACCCTGCATTTTTTATAAAATAATCCAACGCTTCTTTTTCAAGAGGATAAGTCTTGATCCATTCATCGTCACTACCTGGTCCCGGAATAAATTCCATCGGGTTTGCCAGTGCTGAATTATATCCCCAGCTACATTGAAGAATAACCGCCCCATTATCTGCTGCATATTTGATAGCCCGGGCTTCATTGTAAAGAGAAACGCCATAATTACCGGCAAAAATCTGGCAAGACATAATTTTCACACCGTCTCCTTTTCCTGATCCTCCTGCTACGCCGCAAACGCCAATACCATTGTTATTAACGGCTGCAATCGTGCCTGCAACGTGTGTACCATGACCTGTATCGTTCATGTCATCGTAGGTAATCACCCCTGTATTTTTGACGAAATTGTATCCGTAGACATCGCCGGCATATCCATTTCCGTCGTTATCTTCTTTGCTATACCATACCTCGCCTTCGTTGACCCACATATTTTCACGCAGATCTTCGTGATCATACATAATGCCTTCATCAAGTACGGCTACAATGATCGAATTATCGCCGGCGCATTTTTTCCAGGCTTGCGCACATCCTACGTCTGCACCCTGAATAGAGGGCGCAACGACCGACTGATCGCCGTAATTGATATACCCCCATTGTTGAGAAAGTTGTGGATCATTGAACACCGCTTCTGTTTCGCGGCCACTATAAGTACGCATGGCACTTTCTGAAACAATCGTCGCTTTAGCAGGTACATAGCCGCGCAGGATTGCATGGCTATATTGCACTGTTTCGATTTCCGGATGTGCTGCTAACTGCGCGTATGCTTTCTCAATATCCATATTTTCATCGAAACGGACTACATACCAGCGATGCATACCCGCTTCGCGTGTTTTTTCTTCATTGCGAGCATCAACAGGAAATACGCGTTCGAATTTGAAGGTATTCAGCGAAAGCAGGGTATTGTCAATATTTTTAACTCCCGAACGCCCTTGTACACGCGAACGTGAGCGAAATGAAGTTTCAACCAAACTGGTTGTTTCGGGCTTAAGTTTAATCATCAATTCTCCATTGATGATCGTCATTTCTGGCACCTTAAACGATGTTTCCGGTTTTGTAATGGAGGTGTCGTTAAGTAAGTTTTCACCTGTACAGGCAGCAAGAGTCAAACATCCTGCTAATGCCAATATATGATATGGTTTATTCATTTTATATACCGGTTTATTATCCGATAGTTGGGGTAACTCCCAAGGGTGCTGTTTAATTAATTAAAAACACCCTTTAGGAGTCAACTACTATCAATTATTTGTTGGTTTTCTTAGTGGAAATATTTCATAATAATATTCCCAGTTTACAGGCTCATTATCGAATCCGGCTCGTTTTGCGTCAGAGTTAAATCCTTCCTGCATATAAATAAGTGTAAAAGGATCGAAGAGCGTCAGATTCGGATGATATAACAGCCACTCAGGAAGACTACCTGTGAGCATATTCAGATTAAGGGTAAATCTTCGTGCATTTGGCAAAATTTTTGGTTTGCCGATTAAAAATGCCGAAAGAGTATCATTTGCAGCGATGTCTTCAGCTGTATATGTAATAGGATAATCTTTCATCTCCGGTAAGATACCTTCTATGTAATTGTTCGACAACTCCAATACCTCGAGATTTTCCCACGATAGCAAGTCATACATGGTGTTTTTATGTGATATATTTTTGGTAATATCCATGTATAGACCCATGTTTTCTTTTTTATCGGTACTCAAATCTGAAAAATAAGACTGGCGGCGATTGCCCGACAATCGTAGTTTTTTCAGATTCGGGAAATTATTTTTATTAATTATGGTAGGAAACTCATTGATATTATTCATGCTAAAATCAATCTCTTCTAGTTGAGAAAGTTTGCTGAAACTCTCCGGAATATCTACCAGACCATAGCCGCATACCATAATTTTTTTCAGATATTTCAAGTCGTTAAACGCCTCACCCAAACTGATGCTTTTCAAAAATGTATTTGTATTTCCTAAGAAGGAAATGCGTTCAAGAAATTTCAGTTTTGAAATTTCTACGGGTAATTCCTCAGTTGTATTAAAGATGAAAAAAGCAACTCCCCGGACGCGGCCAATCATTTCTGGCGTAACATCTTTATCTGTTTTTTCCCAGAGTGTTACTCCGTCCCAATTGTTTAAAACTTCGGCCGTAGCAAAGCCGGTATAAGCGTCAATTTTTTCCTGAATCATTAATAAAGCCAACGAGTCGCCCGCCCGATTATCCTCTATGACAGGAGCAGAAGCTTGCTTTACAGTAAGAACAGCTTCATCCGTTATGGTTCCTTCTAGTGGGATAAAATTAATTTTAGCAATACGCTCCTCATTAATAACATTCATTTGCCAGTCAAATCGTAACTTGAATGTTCTCGGACGTGCTCCACGGTCAAGGTCTATTTCAAGCTGATTTTTATCATAAGAGATCCAGTTACTATATTTACTTTCGATATCGATTGTAAACAGCGTATTTGTAGTAACAAATACCTCAAAAAAACGCTTATCGCTTTTTGCCGAACTTTCTATGTTGAACTCATTCGAATTGAAGGCGATACATTTTCCATAACCTGTCTGATTGACTGCGATTTTTTTTACATCACCCCTGTCATTGCTGATCCGGATACTTGCAGTACGAATACCTTCTACCAAAGAAGAATCTATCAGTACAGAACAATCTGTAGAACCAATCCCATTTGCCTGAGAAAGGCGTACCCAGGGTTGATCGCAAGTGGCAACCCATTCAGAATCGGATGTGATACTTAGTTTTTCACTTCCCCCATCCGCACCTACTGTCATTTCATAAAGGCTTATATCGAATCCCTTAATCTTGACATCATCCGAATCGCTACATGATGATAGCGACAAAATGCATGCGATAAGGAGAAAATATATTTGATTAATATATTTCATTTGTATATCATTTAATTTTTAACATCAAAGTCAAATCAGCCATTTAGATACCATTTGCGGGTATTTAAACTTTAGATGATCCGTTGCGATTTGACCTGTTTTTATTTAATTCATTATAAATCTAAAGCATCACAGCCCCGGATATCCTGGCCTTTACTATATATTAGTTTATAACTTCCTGCCTTTATGTAATAACAAACCGATGATAGATCGATTGTAATATTCGGATTATCTGAAATGTCGAACATATAAATCATATAAGAAATCTTATCTGTGATTTTACGAAGGTCATTTCCTCCAATATAAAAGCCTCTCAGAGAAGCACATGTATACAATCCTGTAGGCCAGGTTCGTAAACAGCGGTCGCCGTTTTCTGTTCTTTGATATCGAATCGCCATAACTGTCAGACGAGAAACATTCAGCGGACCGTACGGAAACTCTGCAAAACGATTATAACTTACATCAATGCCGTAAAGGTAAGGAACGGTTGTAGCATCCAGATTCTTAGGTAGTTCGCTCAGCTTGTTGTAGTTCAAATCGAGGACTTCAAGCATATTTAAATTGCTTCCGTAGAAAGATTCTTTCTCAAATTCTTCGATCTGGTTTCCCGAAAGGTTGAACTGAGAAATTAATGAGCCGACATTAAAGATAATCGACGGGAATTTTTTTAAGCGATTACCAGCCAGCACAACAGTCTCTGCCCGAATTCCTTTATAAGTGCCATCCGCTTCACCATCAATGCTTTCAATCTCATTAAATGAGAAATTAACAGAGGCAATGGTATAAATTGAGTTTGCATCAAATATGTTCGGAAGTGATTTCAGCTTGTTATTTCCAACCGAAATGGTTTCAATATCGTCCATGATACAAAAGACTCCGTTTTCGTCAACAGGAAGTTCTGAGATCTGATTATTATCCAGAAGCAATTGTACCGGACTCACATTTTTACCCAGTGGATGCATTTTCTGGATTTTATTGTGAGTCAAGTCCATTAATCCGATCTTTGCAAGGTTTGAGAAAGAAGCCGGCATCTCTTCCAGGTTATTGAAACTCAAATACAGAATCTGTACCGATTTATTAGAAGCTCCGTTGCGGGCGAAATCATCTAATCCGTTGAATAATTCTTGAGCGGATAACTGAGGGTTATGGGCCATATTTAGCAATGCCAATCCCGGAATCTTATTGATCGCATAAGGATATTTAGTCATCCGCGGGCAGTTGTAAATTTCAAAATCGGTCAGAGATTCTAGTTCGGACATTGTTTCCGGCAAAGTCGTAATCAGTCCGTTGGCAATGTAGAGGGTATTGAGTTTTTTTAGATTACCGATCTCTTTAGGGATAGATGTGATTCCGTTGCTCAATACTCCGGAAGGAACATCTCTGCTCTGACGTTTTTTGATCGCGCAAAGTGGCTCGGCTGCACCTACTTCAATTCCGGCCTCTTTGAAAGCGAACTGTAGAGGTTCTGAGAATGTTGCTTTCAAGTCGGTTTTCAAGTACAGTTCAGCATAATTCATACGATTGAGCAATCGTTCTTCTTCCGTTCCATTGATTTGAGGTATCTGATTTCCGTGTACTTCATCATTATGATTTCCCAGACTGAGTATTTTCAACTCTGTAAGTTGCCCTAACTCTGCAGGAATGTCTCCTTTGGGAGCAAAATCACCAATGCTTAAAGAGATAACGCGCCCTTGTGCGTTCACGCTCACTCCCGGCTGATTACCCCACATATCGATATCTTTATTAAAATCCCAATTGATACCGGGAGTGTAACCAATACCATGGTAGCTCCAGTTTTCTCCGTCGAGTGACTCCCATATTTTTTTCAAAGCGAAATAATCTTTGATATGTTCTGCGCTTTCATACATTGTTACAGGTACGCTTGCCAGTGTCAATATATTATCTTCAATAAGTATCTTGTCCGAAGATATTTTACTATTGGCTTCCAGCAATGCATTCGACGAATCATAGATATTATAGCTTATGACCTTATATTGTCCGGCAGGCAGATAAAGAATGGAATCTGATTTAGAAACAGAAGTCAAATTGCTGCTTCCGTTTCCTTCTACCATCGAACTGTATTTCATCGGGATATTTTGAAAAACTATTTTTTCACTGCTGAAAAGATTCTGAACAGTAATATCCGCTTTTTTTACATTTTTGAAAAGGTAAGAAGGGCCGGCTTCGCTTTTTGCTTTTCCGAAGTTTGAGAAGTCTTTTTCCAGTTGGAATTTTACCATTCCCCGCTCGGCAACTTCCACCCGAAAACCTTTCACCTCAAGACCGCCCGTAACGATATCAAATGAATTGTTTTCGCTAACCATTCCAGAAAGAATTTTTTCGTCTATTCCGTTATAAAGTACATACCCGATGATAGTATAGTTACCGGCAAGGAGTTCGAGTTTATCACTACGAATCCCGAATTCTGCATTTGTTGCATTAAATGCATGCAGATTGAGCGTCTGAGATATATTCGTCCCGTTATATTTCAGGGTGATTTCCATTTTTTTTGCATCATAAAGATAATCGATCTCAGATGCTGATTTCGTCACCATATTTTCCGGTGCCCCGGATTTGTACAATTTAAATTGCACAAATCCGGTATTAATATTCAGACCATTTTTATCATCATCCGAACAGCCCGAGAAAGCAACATGCGTAAGTAACGCAATGGCTGTCAGATATAGATATCTAGTCAATAAATTTATTCTCATGTTTATATAATCGTTTTTTCTAACATTTTATGTGTCTTTTAATTGTCCGGGTATACCCGGGCTGAGACTTTAAAATGTATCCATTAATAATTACCATTGCTCAACAATCACGATACCGGTTATTTCACCTTGCCCATCCATTACAGAGATGATCATTTGTCCGGTAGAGCAATTTGGCTTAACGTTACTTATATTGATAATACCAAAGAATTCTTCGTCAAACGTACCTTCGACAATAACTTCCGGCCACGCCGTATTTACTCCCTTGAAGAATGTTTCAGGCTGGTACATACTCCATTTTGAGCCGCCATTTGGTTTGATACTGATTAAATCATACACCTGATTTTCTAGTGTAAGAATCCAAACATTGGTTGTACCATATTGTTCCATTACCATTTCTGGCCCCCAGTTTTCAACAGCAGAGAACATCTCCATCTTAATATCAGCTCCTCCTGTTTTATTGATAGAAACGAAACCACCATTTGCAGTTTCAGCAGCCTGATTGATATCGAGAGCAGTAAATTTTACATATTCAGCTTTTATAGCTGCTTGGTCTCCAGTAAATTCAAATACCATTTCGTCAAAATTTTCTGCAATACTTGCATATACTTCTTTTGGAAATACCATTACATAACCTCTTCTTTTTTCAGAGTTCGTATTTGCATCTACAGAAACGGCAATATTGCCCAGGTGGTCATCTGTTGCATGGAACCATTGTTCATAGTCAAACTGTAACACTTTACAGCCCCATTTGGCATTATCTTCAATATATACAATGTGGTATTCATTGTTTCGTGCTTTCACACTAATCTTCATGGGAGCATCGTATTCAGTGATTGAACCGTCGACACTGCTTCCGTAGAAAGATTTGCCATCTGCCGAAAAATTCCAGTTCCAAGGGGAGTTTGAAGGGGCATCGAGCTGAAAAAGAATTTCGTTTGCCGGTAATCCGTCATAATACACAGGGATAACAAATGTTTTGCTTCCTGATTTATTCGAGATCACAATTTCACCACTTTTGCTTGTGATATTATCTTTATCGTTTACGATTGCTTGGATTGTATGCTCAACACCTGCGTTCGCACTGATTTCTGAATTAAACAAAAGCCATTCCGGAGATTCTACTACGGCCCAGTTGAAATTGGCTGTTACTTTGAAATTAGTATATTTTCTATATATCGGCGCAAAAGGATTCTCCTGAGAAATAATCGCTCCATCAATATTCGTAGCGATTATTTCATATTCTTTACCCGGACGGGTAATTTCAAAAATCACTTTCTCTTCGCCTCCCATGATCAGACTTATTTCAGCTGTATGTTCTTTTTCAAATTCTGCTCCATCGTCTGTTACCAGGAATTCAATTGTATGATTGCCCGCTATACCCGATAGCGAGTTAAGCTTATCCCCATCAACGATAAATTTACACCAAAGCGCTGAAGAACTCAGTTTCCAGTTTGTGGTTGTTTTGAATTCCAGTTTTCCGGTTTTCCCTATTTCACCCTGAATCGTCTGTACTTCCGGAAAAACAATATTGGAGACATTTTCATCATCTTTTGAACAAGAAGAAAAAGAGAATAGGCCGGCTAAGCAAGCAATTCCTAATAGATATTTAAATTTTTTCATTTGTATATAATTTGATTTTAGCTACATTATAAATATGCTATTTATCTACTTTTAGGTATGAAGTATTAGTATCCCAGACGTTTGTAATATTCGGCTTCTTCGTCGGAAATCCATTTCATGATATTAACAAAGGTCCCTACCGTACCAACCCCTTCTACGTAAGGAACAAAGTAAAGTAGCATAAACTGCTCACAGGTACTATAGTAGGAGGTGTAAATTGTTGGTTGATACATCATTAATTCGCCATTGCCGTAGACGGTGCCGAAGGCCTCTCTTGTGTCGCCCATCAATTGGTGCTCGTCCATAAATAAATTTGGCGTAAGTGGGTTTTCATTATCGAGACGCACTTTTACATCAAATCCCTGGTAAAACAGATTACGAATAATGATTGTATTTTCGGCTGAAGGATCAACTTCTGATTTTAACAGGCGCATATCCGTTCCTACCATATAATCGTTAAACCAAGTTGACTGCAGTGTCAAATATCCGGTAAACGCATTAATGTCGAAAGGACAAACTTTCTTGAAAAGTACTTTGATTTCCTGGTTGGCATCTCCGTAGGCATCCCACTCGTCGACACCTTTTGTGAGCAAACGCAATACAACCCCCAATGAGTCTGATTCTGCTACATTATCATAGATCCCTTTAATTTTGAAAGAGGTTGCTCTTTCTCCAGCTTTAATTGT
>JAVWBH010000055.1:0-11908 GCA_036649595.1 Bacteroidales bacterium | reverse complement strand
TCGATCCTTTACCCTGATAGGGAACAATTTTTTCTGCCTGATATTTTTTTGGCATTACTTCTGATAGCTGTTAAGAAATTCTGTTACATTTTTTTCAATACGCGAAGCTACATCATTGATATCAGCTTTTACGAATTTTTCGCCCAGAATATGCTCATAAAGTTCAATATAACGTTCAGAAACGCTATTACAATACGCTTCAGACATAAAAGGAACCTGTTGTCCTTCTTTTCCCTGAAATCCGTTTTCAATAAGCCACTGACGAACAAACTCTTTCGAAAGCTGTTTCTGCTGTTCATCATTCGCCAAACGATCAGCATAACCTTCTGCATAGAAATAGCGCGATGAATCCGGAGTATGAATCTCATCCATCAGAATAATCTGACCGTTAGCCTTACCAAACTCATATTTGGTATCAACCAGAATCAACCCTTTTTCTGCTGCCATTTCGCTACCACGCTGATATAATGCATGCGTATATTTCTCCAGCGCCTCATAATCTTCGCGGCTTACAATACCCTGTGCGATAATCTCTTCTTTCGAAATATCTTCATCATGACCTGCATCGGCTTTCGTTGTCGGTGTAATGATCGGAGTTTCGAATTTCTGATTCTCTTTCATTCCGTCAGGCATCGGTACTCCGCAAATTTCACGTTTTCCTGCTTTGTACTCTCTCCATGCATGTCCGGTAAGATAACCACGGATCACCATTTCAACTTTGAAAGGCTCGCACTTTACGCCCAGTGTTACCATCGGATCCGGTGTGGCAATCTTCCAGTTTGGAAGGATATCTGCCGTAGCATCCAAAAATCGCGAAGCGATCTGGTTCAATACCTGTCCTTTATACGGAATCCCTTCCGGCAAAATCACATCAAAAGCAGAAATACGATCACTGGCTACCATCACCAACAGTTCGTCGTTGATGTTATAAACGTCGCGCACTTTACCGTGATAAACTCCTTTTTGACCCGGAAAATTATAATCCGTTCTTGTTAAAGCATTCTTCATTGTTAATGATACTATAAGTTGAAATAAAAGTTGTTGTGAAAGGGATATAAAAAAACACAGAATAAGCGGATTGTAAAAGGCGAAAGAACGGCATTATGCCGCTCAGTCTGCCGACTCCGTATTCTGTGCCGAACTATCATTTTTTAATTCTTGTCGTGCTTTGCGCACTTTATCATCATGTTTATCGTAAGCGTCAACGATTCGTTGTACCAGCTTATGGCGAACAATATCTTTCTTCTCGAACTCAACGGTTGCAATACCCGATACATCCTTCAGAATTTTTCTTGCCTGGACTAATCCGGACGTTACCGAAGCCGGCAAGTCGATTTGCGTCATATCTCCCGTGATAATCATTTTACCCCCCAATCCCAGTCGGGTAAGGAACATCTTGATCTGATGGGTCGTCGTATTCTGCGCCTCATCCAAAATGATTACCGCATCGCTTAGGGTACGCCCGCGCATATACGCCAACGGAGCAATCTGAATCGCATTCGACTCCATAAGCTCTTTCAGTTTAGCGGCGGGAATCATATCCTGCAATGCATCGTAAAGCGGCTGCAAATAGGGATCCAGTTTATCTTTCATCTCCCCGGGCAGAAAGCCCAGCTTCTCACCAGCTTCTACGGCCGGGCGACTCAGGATTATCTTTTTCACCTCTTTGTTTTTGTAAGCTCTTACCGCAAGGGCAATTGCCACGTATGTTTTACCGGAACCGGCAGGCCCGAGTGCAAATACCAGATCATTTGTCTGGAAAGCATCTACCAATTTCTTCTGGTTAGCCGTGCGCGCCGTAATAGGACGCCCGTTTACACCATGAATGATCAGGTTGTCTTGCTTCTTCTCAGCAGGTTTCTCGCCCGTAACGAAGTCAAGAATAATCTCTTCGTTCAGAACGTTAAACTCCTCACAATATTTTTCCAGTTTACGGATCACTTTCTCAAAATCCTCCGTTTCCTTTTCCTCACCGATCACTTTCATCACATGTCCGCGTGCTACAAAGCGCAACTTTGGATAAAGTGACTTCAGAAATTGAATATTGCTGTTGTTTACTCCATAAAAAACAACCGGGTCGATATTTTCTAAAATGATTACTCGTTCTATCATCCGTAGGAATCTGCTAAATTTAGATTTACACTACAAAGGTAATGATTGTAATGATTTCTTTGATCGCAGACGAATGTATAAAGAAAGATTTTATTGTAAAATTTTGATATTAATACAAATATAATTTTAATTTTACGTATTCATCCTCAAATATTTTCCTATGAACAGACGAAAATTTATCCAAAATGGAAGTCTTGCCATGTTGGGAGCTCTTTCCGTACCATCCCTGCTTACAGGGTGTATGGCGACAACTCCGGATAAAGGGACAACCTTATCATTTGCCCTTGACCATTTCGGGGTAAGCGAAAACGACCTAAAAAAAGTTCTTGCAGCCGCACTCGAAAAAGGAGGCGATTATGCCGATCTTTTCTTTGAACACACGTTTTACAACTCCCTGCGATTACAAGACGGCACGGTAAATCGCTCTGATTCGAATATTGATTTTGGAATGGGAGTACGTGTTATCTCGGGCGACCAAACCGGTTATGCTTTCGTAGAAGATATTACACCCGAAGAGATGTTGAAGGCGGCCCGTACAGCTGCGCGGATTGCAACGGCAGATGCCCCGGCAACAGCTATCAACCTGACAGAAAAACCGGTAGTCCAAAATTTCTACGCAATTAAATCTCCTTGGGAAGAGGCTCAAATCACACAAAAAATCCCTTATTTACAAAAACTGAATGAAAAGATTTTTGCACTCGACAAACGGGTCAATAAAGTCAGAGCATCCTTCAGCGACAGTACATCGCATATTTTGTTTTGCAATACGGAAGGGGTTATCTATTATGATTACCGGCCAATGGCAACACTGAGTGCCTTTTGTGTGATGGAAGATAACGGCAAAATAGAAAACGGATCAGCCAATCGTTCTTTCCGAATGGGCTCCGAATTTTTATCAGATGAGATGGTTGATGAAATCGCCCGCCAGGTAATTGATGAAACATCCATCATGTTTCAGGCTGTCAAACCCAAAGGAGGGGAAATGCCTGTTGTCATGGCTGCCGGAGGATCAGGCATTTTGCTACATGAGGCAATCGGACATGCTTTTGAGGCCGACTTCAACCGTAAAAACACATCTATTTTTTCAAGCCAACTGAACAAAAAAATCTGCAACGAACAAATCAATGTAATCGACGACGGTACGATTCCGTTTAACCGCGGATCAATCAATATCGATGATGAAGGGATAGAAGGACAGAAGACCTACATCGTTCGCGACGGCATGCTCAACAGTTATCTGCACGACCGCATCAGTAGCCGGTATTATGGAATTCCTTCGACCGGAAACGGACGACGCGAATCATTCCGAAAAATGCCGATTCCGCGCATGCGTGCCACCTATATGGAAGGCGGGAATGTTACTGAAAACGATATTATTGCCAATGTAAAGAATGGTATTTATGCAAAATCCTTTACCAACGGGCAGGTACAAATCGGAGCAGGTGATTTTACATTCTACGTCAAGTCGGGTTATCTGATTGAAGACGGTAAACTGACACAACCGATCAAGGATATCAACATCATCGGTAACGGGCCGAAAGCTCTTGCTGATATAACCATGGTTGCCAACAACCCGAAGATTGACAATGGGAGCTGGTCATGTGGAAAAGACGGACAGTCATGCCCTGTTACATGTGGAATGCCATCTGTTTTGGTTAGCAAACTAACTGTCGGAGGTGAAGCTTAATCAAAGGTCTAACGAATTAATTGAAAAGAATCATGATTGCAGATCATCATAAAGAAACGGCCCGGTGGGCGATGCAGTATGCCTTAAAAAACGGCTGTCAGAATGCCCGCGTTAATATCTCATCGGGAACATCTAATAATTTCGAGGTTCTGAACGATAAACTGGATACACTTAACCAGTCTTCAGAAAACTCAATGAATATCGAACTGTTTGTTGACGGCCGATATGGAAATTACGCCACGAATCGCATCAATAAAAAGGAACTCGAAGCTTTCATTAAAAACGGTATAACCACTACTCGTTTTCTGGCAGAAGACCCCTGTCGCACACTTCCCGATCCTGTAGTTTATTACAAAGGCGGAATGCCGGATCTTCAGATAACGGACTCCCGGTTTGCAGCACTTACGCCCGATGAAAAAATAGCGTTGGCATCTTCTGTGGCAAATGAGATATACAATACCGATAAACGGCTAATATCTGTAACCGGAGGATATCAGGACGGGACATACGACACCTATATACTCGCCAGTAACGGATTTGAAGGAGAGCGCTCTCAAACCTATTTCACACTCTCGGGAAGTGCCTCCATTATGGGAGACGGAGAAGCCAGACCATCTGACGGTTGGTATGAAGGGGCTGTCTTTTTTGACAAACTGCCCAAAGAAGGAATCGGTAAGAAAGCCCTCGAACGAGTATTGAGGAAGCTCGGACAACAGAAAATAGCGTCCGGCAAATATACCATGGTACTTGAGCCGATCGTTGCATCGCGATTGCTAGGCCCGGTAATGCAAGCTATCTCAGGAAGTGCGCTACAACAAAAAAACTCTTTCCTGATTGATAAACTGAATCAGAAGATAGCCAGTGACAAGCTGACGTTGATTGATGATCCGTATCAACCGGGTGCCTACGGATCACGTTATTATAATTCGGAAGGGGTAAAAACAGAACGTCGTCCAGTATTCGAAAACGGAATCTTGAAAACTTATTATATTGATACCTATTCTGGTAACAAGATGCAGGTCGCACCAACAATCGGCGCTCCGACCCGCCTCACGATGGTACACGGTGAAAAGAATATCGACCAGTTAATAGCCGGTGTAGACAAAGGAATTCTGGTTACCGGATTCAACGGAGGAAACTCGAATAGCACGACCGGCGATTTTTCTTATGGTATTGAAGGCTTTTTGATCGAAAAAGGGGTACTCACACAGCCTGTTTCAGAAATGAACGTAACCGGTAATATGCTCTCGCTTTGGAATAGTCTGGCAGAAGTAGGAAATGATCCGCGTGAATTTACGTCGTGGCGCATCCCGTCACTGGTATTTGACGAAATCAGTTTTAGCGGGATTTAATCGGCCGGATATTTGCCGCTTTTTCGCCCGAATGATTATTTATTATCTTTGCCATCTGATTCTATCATAAAAATATACAGATGAAACGATATAATGATCTAAGCGATTTTTTCACCCGGCATTTTCCTTTCAAAGTGCAGAAAATTTCTATTAATGCCGGTTTTACCTGCCCGAACCGCGATGGCAGTAAAGGGCACGGGGGATGTACTTATTGTAATAACCAGACTTTCAGCCCCGATTATTGCCATACAGAAGAAAGTATCGGACAACAGATAGGAAAAGGTATCCATTTCTTCAGCCGGAAATATCCGCAGATGAAATACCTGGCCTACTTTCAGGCATACACCAATACATACGGAGAGCTCCAGGCGCTGATTAATAAATACGAAGAAGCTCTCCGCCAGCCTGATGTGGTCGGATTGATTATCGGTACACGTCCGGACTGTATGCCCGACTCCTTACTTGATTATCTGGCCGAACTGTCAAAGAGAACCTTCGTGATGGTTGAATATGGTGTTGAGTCAACGCTCAACCGCACTCTTGATTATATTAACCGCGGCCATTCATGGGAATGTTCGGAAGAAACAATTCGCCGCACGGCAGAGCGCGGGATCATTACAGGGGCGCACATGATATTGGGGTTACCCGGCGAATCGCGCGAGGAGATTATGGAACATGCTATCCGATTATCAGCACTCCCTATCACGACCTTGAAGCTACATCAGCTTCAACTGATCAGACAAACAAAAATGGCCCGTCAGTTTACTGAAACACCTGAAAAGTTTCACCTGTTTACTGCCGACGAATACATTGATCTGGCAATTGATTTTATTGAGTTATTACGGCCTGATATTATTATTGAGCGCTTTGTGTCTCAATCACCCAAAGAATTGTTAATTGCGCCCGATTGGGGATTAAAAAATTTCCAATTTACCGCCAAAGTCAACAAACGACTGGTTGAAAGAGATACCTGGCAAGGAAAAAAATATACCAATCCGGAATAAGTAGTCTCCTGAGTTTTTTGTTTACCCGGTTATTTTTACCGTTGCACACGGGATTTCATCTTCAACAATCGATATGTTTATTTTTTATTTAAATTTGCAAAATTAAATAAAGTGTTTGATTTTAGTTTACCGCCTGTTATCGGCAACCACGTAAGTCAGATAAGCTGAATATTAATTTATCGAATTGATTCATGAAGAAGAAATGTTTATTATTAGGGATGCTTTTAAGTACAGTAACCGCTATGATGGGGCAAAACTGGAGAGAATCCGTATATCTAAAAAACGGGAGTATCATCAAGGGGATTGTTTTAGAGCAGACAGCAAACGGAACAATTAAAATACAAACAGCCGACGGGAGTTTATTTGTTTATCCGATGGGGGATGTTTTGAAAATTACAAAAGAAGAATATAATCAAGAGTCCCTGACTAATATGAGGACAGGAAAAAACAAACGAGCCATATTCGACAAAGGATACCGGGGAATGGTTGACCTGACACTGGGGATCGGCGTCGGAGCAGATGGCGACAACCTGATCGGTATTTCCACATCACATGGATATCAGTTTAATCCATATATTTATTTAGGAGGAGGAGTAGCTCTTAACTTCAATTATCCGGATTATCATATCGTTCAGGTACCTGTTTTTGCTCATTTGAGGGCTAATTTTATGAAAACATCAATCGCACCGTATGCGGATATAAAAATGGGAATTTCAATGAGTGATTCAAATGGCTTTTATCTTGCCCAAACAGTCGGAGTTCGTTTTAACCTTGACGAAAAAAAAGGAATGCGCCTCGGAATCGGTTATACGCTCCAACAATCAGGCGAATACAATTATTATTATGATGACGCAATGATCGGGTCATTGGATATCAAAGTAGGATTTGAATTTTAAACAGATTGCCGCGTCCAATAGTTATTTCTCTTCAGACATCTCCTTTTCTATTCAGTCGGTAATGACAAGATACTGCCGGAAAAGATTCTCTGTAAATCATAAATCGGGGGAATCATAAAAACGATAAACAGCATTTATCATTTTTATGATTCCCCCGAAAATTACCGGTAAACCGTTAAGAGCGGAATAAACGGCATACCGGCTATTTTTCTTTTACCTCCTGTTAATAACCATTCGTACCATATTCGTCGGCATTATCAATCTGACTCAGAAAATCATATGATATCGGGCGCAGGTAGTTTTTTGCCGTAAAGCTTTTAGCGGCACGGGGATTGGCTTTTGCGAGGCGTTGCTCAAACGCTTTATGCCGTTTTAGAAGAGCCCATCGGTTAAACTCACCGCAAAGTTCGCGCGCATATTCATCAAACAGATCATCTTCGGTTACTGTCGACAATTTCATATGCTGCTCGAAAAGATTTTGATCACGACAGGCACGCTTGCGAATTACATTCAGATGCTCGGCTGCCCGTCCGGGATTACCTAATTTAAAATTAGCTTCCGCTGCAATCAAATATACCTCCGCCATGCGCATAATCATAATATCACCACATTTATACTGAAGGTTACCGCCATTAAATGCTCCATTATAATTCCAGTTGAATTTTGATAAGGCAGGATACAGCATATAAGTATTTGTCCCGTCGAAATTTGCAGCATGATATTTTCCTTCCGAATCGAAAAGGTCATCAATATTGACACATACATAAGCACGCTTAGCTTTATCAGCCTGATCCAGATACTCTTTGCTCAGGTAAATGGCAAAACGATTTTCGTCCTGCTCCAGCGGATAGGGATGAACATAAACGTTCTTAACACTGATCAGGTTATCTGTATTACCAGAATAATCACCTCTTGGCCAGACTTTAGCAGGATATTGATTTCCGGCCCCATTGGAGGTAGGCAGATAGGTAGCATCGGCATACGGATAGATCTTCTTTCCAATATGAGACGCATCAATTCCATATTTCCCGCAAATTTCAGGTGTGAGCTCTACTATTTTCTTGTTGTATTCTACCCAGCCGGCCTGTACCATTGAGAAGTCGGCAAAAGCAGTCACAAAAGAATTCTCCCAGCGTTTATCATATTTAGCATCGAAACAATCAATCAGATATTTTGACGGAGCTATAATATTATTATTTACACGTCCGTAAAAATAATTGCCTTTATCATTCGTTTTGTAAACATCGCTCAGTTTATTCGGGTTCGGAAAAGTAAATGAGAAAATATTGGTTTGTTTCCCGACCTTACAAGAGGGGTCGTTCGGATCAGGCCCCGCTGCCATAAAGAGAGCCTCTCTGTTATTCCGGTTATTTTCCTGTGCCCATACATCTTCTACATCATCAAAAAGATAAGCACCATATGTACCGGCATTATTGATCAAATCTTCAGCAACCTCTTTTGCCCGCTGCCAGTAAGAAACCCCATTCTCAGAAAGGCCTTCGCCAGCACCCTGCACATAAACGCGCGCCAACAAGCCAAGTGCACTTTTTTTCGTACAACGGGCATAATTATTTTCGTAAGGAGTGACACCTAACTTTTCGGATGCAAACTTAAGATCTTCAATAATCTGGGCATAGATCTCCTCTATTGTATTACGTTTGGGCTTGGTATCAATAATATCATTTTCCTTCAATTTCAGCGTAATGTTACCATAATGCGTAACCAGAACAGAATAATAGTATGCCCGTAAGAAGCGGGCTTCTGCCACAAGGACCGCTATCTCTTCCGGATTTCCGTCTTTCACCTTATCTGCCCGGCCAATCACCGTATTACAATTATTAATCATGGAATAGGCATATTTGAATACCGAATTAGGATAATTGGTATTCGTAGCCAATCCTTCATAATAAAAAACTTCCTGCGCCCAGGTTTTATTCATAGAGGTAAGCCACGTATCTGCTCCCCCTTCGGATAAAGCCAAATGTTCAAAATTAAAGAGATATCCGGATAAGGACTGATAACAATACGACTGCATTCCTTTCCATCCGTCAAATGTCGAAAGGATTTCGTCTGCCGGAATAAAGGTAGGATTAAATTCATCGAGAGAACAAGATGGCACAGCGGTCAACAAACAAAGACCTAAGGCTGCTTTATATACTGTTTTTTTCATAAGATACTTAACTTATAGAATACGGTTAAAATGATAAATTAACACCAAAGACAAATTGTTTTGTAAGAGGATAATCCAAACTGCCGTTCATTTCCGGATCATAATCTTTGAGCAAGTGGTTCTTAGCTACTACCAGTGGATTTGTGAGTGTTCCGTAAAAGCGGCATTTTTCGATTCCTCCTTTTTTCATGAGTCTTTTCGGCAATGTATATCCCAGGGTTATATTCTTTATCTTGAAAAAAGATCCGTCAACATACGATAAAGCTGCGCTGCCGACATAGTTCGTAATGCTCATATTTGAATTTATAGCCGGGAAATCATTCGACGGATTTGTCGGTGTCCAGTAATTAAAATATTCAGGAAAATTTCTAACTCCCGTAGGATCATATCGCCCTAACATATCGTAATCAATCATTTGACCCCAACGCAAATACATAAAGACGCTTAAGTCGAAATCACGGTAAACAAACGTATTCTGAAATCCCATCGTCCAATCCGGCGAATTGTGGCCAAGCACCTGATAATCTTTGCCGCTATACGTATATTTAGAATCGGCATTATAATATACTTTCTCCCCCTTCTCGTTGATTTTATAGAATGACCCGTCGGCTTCTCTTACCATTCCGGGAACATTGATTTTAATATCTCCCGGTTTCTTCCCAAATACAGCCGCGTCATTTGTTTCATGATTTTGCCAGATACCATCAATTTTATAATGATAGAAAGAGTTAACCGGTTCGCCTACAGAGAGAGTATATCCGGTACTTCCATTCGAGATATGGTCTGACCCTCCGTTTTTGAGCGAAACTATTTTCTCATTATTCCGGGTAAATGTAAGTGTCGAATTCCATTTAAAATCACGTGTCTCAATATTACGCGTATTCAGAGCTACTTCCCAGCCCGTATTCTTCGTTTCGCAAAGATTCAGGTTTGTATAATAGTATTGAGTCGGCGAATACCCTCCATTCGTTATTGGCAAATTACGACTCCAGATAACGCCCTTTGTCCGGGTGATGTAAAAGTCGGTTGTCACGTCAATGCGTCCGTTTAAGAATGAGGCATCCACCCCGATATTCGTATTATATGACTTTTCCCACGACAAATCGGGATTTGTATAATTAGGGGTGAAAGAATATACGTTCTGAAGTTTTCCGCCCAGGGCCATACCGAAAAAGTCAAGACTGGCCATTGAAGAATAAGGCGGGATCAACGCCGTACCGGTAACACCGTAACCAACTCTTAACTTCAGATTACTCAGCCATTCGGATGATCTTTCCATAAATTTCTCATCAGAAATACGCCATCCCAATGAAAATGCCGGAAAAGTATCCCAACGGTTTTTTGCAGAAAGTCGCGATGAACCGTCATGTCTTACAGAGGCTGAAAATAAATATTTGCCCAAATAAGAATAATTCAACCGGCCCACAAAACCCAATTCTTTAGCCATTGTATAGGAAGACGAATTTGAAGAGTTCTTCGAATTCACATCCATATTATTCCACGAATACCGATTGTTTTCAATATTCGTTTGCTTCATATATGTTTCATCATAACGACTATGTGCCCAAGACGTCACACCCGTTATCGTAAAATCATGATCTTGTTTAATCTTGAAATTATACGTTAAGATGTTTTCCCATTTATAGTTGTAATTTCGTCTCTGACTAATTGCCGCATAAACATACTCATTGGTCCCTTTTGAAGCAGGGCCGGAAGTATTATAATACTGATAAGAACCTTCGCCCTGAAAATAATTATTTCTCAGATAGTCGAGCGTACCTCCAATTCGGGAAGTAAACACCATACCTTTCAACGGAGTAATCTCTATGTAAGGATTAAAATACATTTTAAAATTCTGATCCTGATTTTTATATACTCCGTCCTGTGTATTCAGTAACAGGTTGATCATCGTACTTCCTATTACCGGCTCAATATTAAAATCTCCGTTTTCGTCTCTTATCCGGCCTAAAGGTTCTGCGGCAAGCGCCGTTTCGAGTTTGGCATATGCCTTATTGCGATGCACATAGGATGCTTGAAGATTAGCACCTATTTTCAACCATTTTTTTATTGTCTGATCAATACGCATACTGGTAGAATAAACTTTATAGTTATCACCAACATATTGGCCTTTTTCATCGGCAAAATTCATGGATACATATCCTCTGGTATTATCGGTACCTCCGGATACCGACAAACTATAGTTCTGTACATAGCCTGTTTGCATCAGTTCGTCAGCCCAATCAATATAATCACCATTCAAATGTGCCTGATATGATTCTTCCGATGCGAATATCCGGGCGTCGTCTTCCGGCGAACTCCAGTTATTATTCGCTTTATTTGCCTCACGAAGGGCTGAGATATAGCTTTCGCCTTTTCGCATCTTCGGCGTCTTCGACCAGCCATTAAATCCGCCGAATACATTCAGGCTCACATTCGCTTTCCCGACAGAGCCGTTTTTTGTAGTTACAATCACAACTCCATTAGCTCCGGCCGCCCCATAAACAGCTGTTGAAGAAGCATCTTTCAGTACTTCTATCGACTCGATATCATTCGGATTGAGGGTAGCATAATCACCCGGCATGCCATCAATAATAAATACAGGATTCCCGCTGGCAGTAAACGAACGTGTTCCCCTGAGTTGCATCGAAACGCCGGCGCCTGCCTGACCGGAAGAACGCGTAATATCC
>JAVWBH010000054.1:0-11929 GCA_036649595.1 Bacteroidales bacterium | reverse complement strand
GTCTTGATATAATCAAAGACAATGTACCGGAGGCTGCTTTTAAAACATGGTTTACCCCCATCACGCCTCTCCACTTCCAGAATAAAGTCTTAACAATACAGGTACCGACCCATTTCTTCTATGAATATCTGGAAGAAAAATATGTGAATCTGCTACGCCAGTGTCTCTACAGAGTCTTTGGCGAAGGGACGCAATTGATGTATCAGGTTGTCGTTGAAAATCAAACAAAATCAACAGTTGAGATTGAAGGTTCGAATAAGCCAAGCGTGCTTATCCCGCAACCTCAGCCCAAAGAAAAAGAGATTGCCAGAAAAGCGGATCCGTTTAAACAACAGGAATACTCTGATCTTGATTCTCAATTAAATCAAAACTACAATTTCGAGAACTATTTTTCAGGTTTAAGCAATAAATTAGCACGGACAGCCGGCGAAACCATTGCACAAAACCCGGGAAATACCGCTTTCAACCCCTTGTTTCTTTATGGTGAATCAGGTGTGGGCAAAACCCATCTGGCGCATGCCATCGGCATCAGAATCAAAGAGCAGGATCCCTCTAAGCGTGTATTATATGTTACATCCCATCTATTTCAAGTTCAATATACAGATGCAGTTCGTAACAATACGGTGAATGACTTTATCAACTTCTATCAAAGTATCGATGTACTTCTGATTGATGATATTCAGGAATTCGCAGGCAAAACCCAGACTCAGAACACATTTTTCCATATATTCAACCATTTGCACCAAAACCGCAAACAGTTGGTAATGACATCCGACCGGCCGCCAGTTTCTCTGCAAGGCATGGTTCCGCGTCTTTTAACCCGATTTAAATGGGGATTAACAGCTGAATTGGAACGCCCGGATTATGATCTGCGCCGCTCAATCCTGACTAACAAGATCCGACACGACGGATTGTCGATAAAAAAAGAAGTGGTAGACTATATTGCCCGGAATGTAACCGACAATGTGCGAGATCTGGAGGGTATTATCGTTTCTCTCATGGCCCATTCTACGATCTTTAATCGTGAAATCAGTATTGACCTCGCTGAACGCGTATTAAGCACCAGCGTACATATTGAAAAGAAACAGATTACGATCGAAGCTATTCAAGAAACGGTATGCCGCTACTTTAATATTGACAACAAGCAGATACATTCGAAATCAAGGAAGCGTGAAATCGTACATGCCCGACAGATATCCATGTATTTATCTAAAAAATATACAGACTTCTCATTATCCCGAATCGGTGAAATGATCGGAAAAAGAGATCATGCAACGGTACTACACGCTTGTAAAAACATTAGCGGGTTACTTGATATCGATAAGACTTTCCGCTCAAACCTGACGGAAATCGAAGAAATGCTCAAGAAATAAAGATTAAAAACAGAAGACAAGGGGATGCATACACCAATGCATCCCTTTTTTAATACCTAAATCGCTGATTTTATAAAAAAAGATTTAAAAGAACATTTTTATTTTTATTTTTGGCATTCATTTCAACAGATGACAATGATCACGAATAAAAACCTTAAAATCATGCTTACGATTAGGCAATCCCTATCCTTAATCCTTCTTCTTTTTACCCTAAGCAGCTTTGCTGATGTAGAAAAAATTAAAATCGCCTGCATTGGCAACAGCATCACATTTGGGGCAGGAATCGAAAACCGAGAAAAAAACAGCTACCCCGCGCAATTACAACAATACATGGGAGAAGAATATGAAATCCGAAACTTCGGCGTTTCAGGAAGTACGATTCTGTCAAAAGGCGACCGTCCGTATACTTCGACAGAAATGTACCGTAAATCGCTCGAATATTGCCCCGATATTGTATTTATCAAACTGGGAACCAATGATTCAAAACCCCAGAACATCATCCATCAGGAAGAGATCAAAGCTGATTATGGAAATATTATCCGGAATTATCAGAACCTGCCTTCACGCCCACGCATCATATTATTAACCCCCGTACGTTGTTTTGCAACAGAAATCGGAATAAAAGACGAAGTAATTCAGAAACAAATCCGTCCGGTTATCGAATCAATTGCTTTTGAGAATAACCTCGAAATCATCAATTTGTACAATCTGTTCGGAAATACGTTCAAAGCTCATTTAATGCCAGATAAGCTCCACCCTTCATCAATCGGAGCCGGACTGATTGCGCAGCACCTATACCAATATCTGACAATGCCCCGGGACAATACCGGAAACCGGCTCTCTGCACAACTAAATACAAAAACCGAAAACTTCAATTTTTACGGCTATAAAGGATATTCATTTAAACTGAACGGAGTTTCCTGCCGGCTGGTAGAACCGAAAACACATGCAACAGATGCTCCCTGGGTACTTCGTGCCAGATTTTGGGGACACGAACCTCAAGCTGACCTGATGCTATTGGAACGCGGATTTCATATCGCCTACTGCGATGTAGCCAACTTATACGGATCGCCGGAAGCCATCAAACGCTGGGACGCTTTTTACGAACAAATGATTACAATGGGATTCTCTCCGAAAGTCGTGCTCGAAGGAATGAGCCGCGGAGGACTGGTTGTATACAATTGGGCGGTCAGAAACAAAGACAAGGTAGCCTGCATCTATGCGGATGCACCGGTAATGGATATCAAAAGCTGGCCTTTAGGATATGAGCCGGCAAAAAAAGATGTTGCCAATCTGCTAAAAGCATATGGATTCGAATCCGAAAAACAGATTCAGAAATGGAAAAAGAATCCGGTAGATCATGCCAGAAAAATAGCACGCGCTAACATACCGATCCTCCATGTAGTAGGCGACGACGACGATGTTGTACCTGTGGCACAAAATACAGCTCTTTTTGAAAAACAAATAAAAAAAGCCGGAGGCGAAATCACCGTGATCCATAAGCCGGGCGTCAAACACCACCCCCACTCGCTAAACAATCCGGAACCGATTGTACGTTTTATTTTGAAATCCACGGGATATCACCAGAATGCCTGTATCCAACCGGTATGTGGAAATGAGTTTCGTTCGGCAGCAGGCTGGACAAAAGGAGCCGAGTGGCATCAGATAGCGGAAGATATCACCGCTACCCTATCCGACCGAAAGATTAAATTGCTGCTATTAGGCAATTCCATTACACAGGGGTTCGGAGGTAGTCGAAAACTGGTAACCCATAAGCCGGGAAAACAACCAATGGATCAGATATTAGGAGAAGGAAATTGGGAAAGCGCCGGAATCTCGGGCGACAGAACTCAAAATTTACTCTGGCGTATGCAATATGGCAATTACGATCAGGCTCAGCCGGAAAACATAATCATCACCATTGGTGTAAACAACTTAGGAGAACCGGCAGATGACCCGGAAGATGTTGCTGCCGGAATCAAAGCCGTGTCCGACATCTGCCGGATACAATTTCCCAAAACCAGGATCATATTATTCGGAGTTCTTCCTGCAGGAGAAAACCGACAACAAAAGATTCGCCAATCATGCGAGCAAATTCACAAAATTCTTGCAAAAGAAAATTGGGAGGGAATCGAATACATCAATCCTGCCTCCTGGTTTGTAAATGATGACGGCAGCCTGAAGCAAGAGCTCTTCAATGCCGACAAACTACACCTAAGCCCGGAAGGATACAAAGTCTGGGCCGGAGAAATCGGAAAGATCATCCTGTAAAAAGGAAAACCGGCTATAAGAGACACAAAGAAAAGAAGGGTATTTGAAAACGATCTGTAACATGATCTTTTTCAAATACCCTTCTTTCGTATATTCCCGTTTCTTATTTTTTTAAGAATTTCTGATCAGCAAGCACTTTCAGAAATTCGTCAGAAAAGTATTCATTATTCTTTCGGGTATAACGAACATCGGTAAATACCTGCGCCAATGTTTCTTTGTTATTTTCTTTTACGAACTGCAAATTGGCATCCAACGCTTCTTTTTCCGAATAAAAAGCATCGATACGCCCAGGCGTATTCGGATGATACACTTCGCGATGGATTACTGCCTCTAACGGAAGCCGCTCTACCTGCTCCGGCAGCAATTCAGGATATCCGACAGTAACGGTTGTAACAGGAACTACCAATTCAGGGAGATTCAATACATCAATAATCTGACGGGCATTGTAAGTTGTTGTACCAAGATAGCAAATACCCAACCCCTCTTCTTCGGCTGCAGTACAGAACGTCTGAGCTACCAACAAAGCATCCGTAGCAGCTGCAATGAAAGACTGAAAGTTATCATATCCCGGATCGGCGTTCCGCTGCTCACACCATTTGACAACCCTGTTAAAGTCTGCACAAAAAGTAAGAACTACCGGAGCAGTACGAACCATCGGCTGATTAAAATGGGCGGGAGCCAGTTTTTCTTTCATTTCAGACGCTTGCGTAACCACAATACTATATAGCTGCATATTGCCCATTGTTGAAGCACGACAGGCTATTTCCAACAATTCAATTAACTTTTCTTCAGAAATAGGTTTTTCTGAATATTGACGGATTGTCCGTCGGTTCTTCATTCCTTCTAACATATCTTTAGCGGTTTTATTACAAAAATAACCAATTAAAAACGCATCTCACTTTTCATTTAAAAAAAATCATCCGACCCCTGAACTTTTTGTCTCAAAATTATGTTTTTGTTTAATCCAAAATTTTCTTTAATTAAAATTCAGAAACAATCTTAATTTTCATATTGGAAAACTTTTCAACAACCATATTTTACTAATCTACTCATTATCTGATTTTTAATTTTTAAAATGGAAAACTTTTCAACAATTGAATGTTTTTTAGTTTGCAAAACTTGTCCACATAAAATATTTCACCTAACATTGTAACATCAAATAAATTCAAGTCAGACCTTATAAAAAATACCCGAATAAACACACTTTATCTTATCAAAAAAAATCATAGTGGAACCAAAAACATTTAGTTACAACGAAGCATTTGACGAATCTCTGAAATACTTTCAGGGTGACGAACTTGCGGCACGCGTATGGGTTAATAAATACGCACTTAAAGATTCTTTTGGTAATATTTACGAAAATTCACCAGAGATGATGCATGAACGAATTGCATCCGAACTGGCACGTATCGAACAGAATTACCCGAATCCGCTGAGCAAAGAAGAGCTTACCGGATTATTGGATCATTTCAAATACATTGTACCCCAAGGCAGCCCGATGACAGGCATTGGAAACAATTTCCAGATAGCCTCTCTTTCAAACTGTTTTGTAATCGGACTGGATGGCAAAGCTGACTCTTATGGAGGAATTATCCGTATTGATGAAGAACAAGTACAGCTGATGAAACGGCGAGGAGGAGTCGGGCACGACTTATCTCATATTCGCCCGGCCGGATCTCCGGTTAAGAACTCAGCGCTTACATCAACAGGACTGGTTCCTTTTATGGAACGCTATTCAAACTCAACCCGCGAAGTCGCACAAGACGGACGCAGGGGGGCGTTGATGCTTTCGGTATCCATCAAACATCCTGATTCGGAATCATTTATCGATGCGAAAATGACTGAAGGAAAGGTTACCGGCGCAAACGTATCGGTTAAGCTGGATGACGAATTCATGTCGGCCGCAACAAAAGGCAAAAAATATACCCAGCAGTTCCCGATTGATTCGGCTACTCCCGCTTTCACAAAAGAAGTGGAAGCCAAAAGCTTATGGCAAAAAATCGTCCACAATGCATGGAAGTCGGCTGAACCGGGCGTATTGTTCTGGGATACTATTTTACGGGAGTCGGTTCCTGATTGCTATGCGGATCTGGGCTTTCGCACCGTATCTACAAACCCATGCGGCGAAATTCCGCTTTGCCCGTATGACAGCTGCCGGTTGTTAGCGATCAATTTATATTCTTATGTAGAAAATCCGTTTACCGATACCGCCAGCTTCAATTTTGAGTTATTCAAAAAACACGTTGCTTTGGCTCAACGCATCATGGATGATATCATCGATCTGGAAATGGAGAAGATCGATAAAATCCTGGATAAGATAAAAGCAGACCCGGAATCGGAAGAGGTAAAAAGCACTGAAATACATCTTTGGGAAAAAATCCGCCGCCGCACATTGCAAGGACGCCGTACCGGAGTAGGTACAACTGCAGAAGGTGATATGCTGGCTGCACTGGGATTGCGTTACGGCACGGAAAAAGCGACCGAATTTTCAGAAAGCGTACATAAAGCATTAGCTTTGGCAGCCTACG
The DNA here is from genome assembly GCA_036649595.1 of Bacteroidales bacterium. GTDB lineage: Bacteria > Bacteroidota > Bacteroidia > Bacteroidales > JAUNSR01 > JAUNSR01. The sequence continues at coordinate 5,757 of JAVWBH010000054.1, read as the reverse complement.
GCTCGTCTGTCGATCTGGCAAAGGAGCGCGGTGCCTTTGAAATATATGATGCTAAACGGGAAGAAAAGAATCCGTTTATTAACCGGTTAAAAGACGCAGATCCGGCCCTGTACACAAAGATGATGAAATACGGGCGTCGTAATATCGCATGCCTGACAATCGCTCCTACCGGGACAACCAGTCTGATGACTCAAACCACTTCCGGTATTGAACCTGTATTCATGCCGGTTTACAAGCGCCGTCGAAAAGTAAATCCGAACGACCCTCAGGTACGTATTGACTTTGTAGATGAGGTAGGCGATGCTTTCGAAGAATATGTGGTATTCCATCATAAATTCGTCACATGGATGGAAACAAAAGGGATACCGGTAAACAAGCATTATTCGCAGGAGGAGATCGAAGCACTTATCTCTCAGTCGCCTTATTATAAAGCTACATCCAACGATGTCGACTGGCTGCAAAAAGTACGCATGCAGGGACGCATACAGAAATGGGTAGACCACTCCATCAGCGTAACGATCAATCTGCCAAACGATGTATCTGAAGATCTGGTAAATCAATTATATGTAGAAGCATGGAAAAGCGGATGCAAAGGCTGTACCGTATACCGTGACGGATCTCGGTCGGGTGTGTTGATCTCAACTAAAAAAGAAGAGAAAAAAGCAGAACTGCCTCCTGTAACCGTTAAACGACCGGTCGAATTGGAAGCGGATGTTGTCAAATTCCAGAACAACAGAGAAAAATGGATCGCATTTATCGGATTAAAAGACGGTATGCCTTATGAGATCTTTACCGGGCTGGCTGATGACGAGGACGGCATCTTAATTCCGAAAAACGTATCTAAAGGAAAAATAATCAAGGCTGTTGATCCGGACGGAAACAAACGCTATGATTTCCAATATGTTAACAAAAGAGGATACAAAACAACAATCGAAGGATTATCCGATAAATTTAATCCGGAATATTGGAATTATGCCAAACTGATATCGGGAGTATTACGCTACCGGATGCCTATGGATCAGGTGCTTAAATTGATTTCAGGATTAGAACTGGACAACGAATCAATTAATACCTGGAAAAATGGCGTAGAACGCGCATTGAAAAAATATCTTCCGAACGGCACCAAAGCGAATGGACAGAAATGCCCGAACTGCGGACAAGAAACATTGATCTATCAGGAAGGATGCTTAATCTGCACCTCTTGCGGAACCTCTCGTTGCGGATAATTATTGAACTGAATTCATCTGACACATACACCCCTACTGCCTTCCGAATATATCCGGAAGGCAGTTTTTTATATCTGAATATAAATCGAAATAATTTATTTTAAGTAAGTTTGTTTTATACTTCCGTATTGTATATAATGCCTTAAACAAACACAATATGACGATACATTTTAACCTTGAATACCATACGCGTTGGGGACAAGAGATTTTTCTCACCGGCTCCCTTCCTGCATTAGGCAGTGATGACATACAAAAGGCTATCCCACTGCACTATGACGAAAAGGGACATTGGCTTGCTACAATCCATGTTCCGGAAAACGAGAACTTCTCTTATCGATACCTTATCCGGGAAAAAGATAAAAATGATTTACCTGAAAAAGGAATTACTCATCATGCCCCGAAATCAACACTGACAGAAATTTACCTGTATGACCAGTGGCAGAATATTCCCGAAGAGATGCCTTTCTTCTCGTCGGCTTTTGCTTCCTGCATCCTTTCCAGAAAAGAGAATCCCGTACAGGAAGTTATTGCTCCCGATACCCTTATCATTCGCTGTTTTGCTTCCACCCTGCTGCCCGACCAGATACCGGCACTCTGTGGCGAATGTGCCACTACCGGCAACTGGAATCCGGAAAATGCCCTAAAAATGGAATATTCGGGTAATTGCGAATGGAGTATTACCTTTCCGCTAAAGGGCTTTAACACCCCTTGCAATTATAAATTTGTAGTCCTTGACAAACAAAATAATTCATTAATTTACTGGGAAAGCGGTCCCAACCGCACGATCCCTCCTTTGCAATTATCCCCAAATGCCTCTGTCATCATTTCCGGACTATATATAAACAACCCGCAAAAGCGATGGAAGGGAGCCGGCGTAGCTATTCCGGTTTTTTCACTACGCTCTGAAAACGGATTCGGAATCGGAGAATTTCCGGATTTAATACCGCTTATCGACTGGGCTGTATCAACCGGCCAGAAAATAATTCAAATTCTGCCTGTCAACGATACGACAATGACCCATACCTGGCATGACTCTTATCCGTACAATGCAAATTCCATTTTCGCATTACATCCGGCCTATATCAATCCGGAAAATGCGGGAATCCTTCAGGACTCCACTAAAATGGAGGCTTATTACCATGAAAAAGAAAAGCTTAACCAATTACCCGACATCGACTACGAACGCGTTACAAAAGGCAAATGGGATTATCTGCGGCATCTATTTGATGAAACAGGAGTCGCTACGCTGAATTCGCACGGGTTCCGGCAATTCTTTATCAACAATCGGGAGTGGCTTATTCCTTATGCCGCCTTTTCTTACTTGCGTGAAAAATATGACACCCCGGACTTTAATTGGTGGGAAGAATACAACCGCTTCGATCCCATAGCGATCGGCCATCTGTCAGATCCTGAAAGTGAAACCTATATGGATCTTGCCTTTTATTATTTTGTTCAATTTCAAGCTGACCGCCAATTAAAAGCCGTATCCGACTATGCCCGCAAAAAAGGAGTTGTCTTAAAAGGTGATATTCCGATCGGGATTAGCCGGACCAGCGTAGATGCCTGGATGAATCCGGACCTCTTCCACTTGAATAGCCAGGCTGGGGCACCTCCGGATGACTTTTCGAGAGCGGGCCAAAACTGGGGGTTCCCGACATATAACTGGGAGGTCATGAAGGAAAACCATTTCGACTGGTGGAAGAAACGCTTTCAGAAAATGTCTGATTATTTTGATGCTTATCGCATCGACCACATTCTGGGCTTTTTCCGAATCTGGGAAATACCGGTCAAAGCAACTCAGGGCATACTTGGCCATTTTAATCCGGCACTTCCTTATTCTGCCGACGAAATTTACCACTTCGGGTTTAACTTTAATCCCGAAAGAGACACACGCCCTTTTATTCGCGAAGACTTAATCCGCAACCTATTCGGCGACGACAGCGAGGAGGTAAAGGAAGAATATCTTGACCCGAATGACAACCAGGGGTACTCCCTGAAAAAAGAGTTTGATACACAACTTGAGATTGTCAATTACTTTAACGGCCAGACAGACGAAAAATCCGGACGCATCCGTGACGGACTATTGCACTTAGCCACTGAAATTTTATTTATCCCCGAATATAAAGACGGTATGCGTACCGGGAAATACCATCCGCGCATAGCCGCCCAAAACACAAACTCTTACGCAAGCCTGGATTGGGATCAAAAAAACGCATACGACCGGCTATACAACCATTTCTTTTATGAACGCCACAATGAATTCTGGGCGGATAAAGCATACGAAAAACTTCCGCCGCTTCTCGCCGCCACTCAAATGCTTGCTTGTGGAGAGGATTTGGGTATGATTCCAGCCTGCGTAGAAGAGGTAATGGAAGATTTACGTATCTTAAGCCTGGAAATCCAGAGAATGCCAAAAAAAGAAGGGGTAACGTTTGATACGCCGGCAACCTATCCTTATTTGTCGGTATGTACCACATCGACCCACGACATGAGTACCCTAAGAGAATGGTGGACGGAAAACCCCGCATTAAGCCAGCAATATTATAATCAGATTCTGAATCGCGAAGGGTACAAACCAGCGGATTGCACATCCGATATCTGCACCCAGATCATTGATCAACACCTTGCCTCTCCGGCAATGTTCACAATCCTTCCATGGCAAGACTGGCTTTCTATGGATGAAAAGCTACGACGCAAAAATGCGAAAGAAGAACGGATCAACATCCCCTCTGTTGCCCGGCATTACTGGCGGTATCGCATGCATATCCCGTTAGAAAAGCTGCTGGAGGAATATGATTTTAACAAAAAAATCAAAGACATGATCGTGTCAAACAACCGCTGATCCGCTTAATAAGCTATCCCAAATAATAAAAGGCATCCCTCCGAAACGCGGAGAGATGCCTTTTACCATTTCTTTTTCCTGGTATGTTTAAGGAATATATACTTCCAATAAATTCAGATTCGATTCAGGTGTAATCAACAGGTCTGCATAGATTGCAGGCACTAAAATCGTATCCCCCTGTTTTACTTCTACACTATTTCCTTCAGCATCTTTGATCGCGCCTTTCCCAGCTGAACAAATGTAAATAACAAACGAATCTTTTGACTTCAGATCACGCTGCATAGGCTCATCCAATTCCAGCAGATTGGCATGGAAATATTTACAATCTACCAACTCGACAGGTTTATTTTCCTGATGTTCATATTCTGTTTGGTAAGTTGGCAATACCTCGTAATTGATCGCATCCATTGCCAGATCGGTATGCAATTCGCGGCGATTTCCTTCTTTATCCAAACGGTTATAATCATATATCCGGTAAGTCACATCAGAGGTCTGCTGAATTTCAGCAACGAAAAGCCCACTACCGATAGCATGTACCCGGCCGGCCGGCAAGAAAAAAACATCTCCGCTTTTTACCTCATAACGCTGCAACACATCCATGAATGTATTCTTTTTTACCCGCTCTACATACTCTTCTGGAGTAATCTGCGTTGAAAAGCCTGAATAAAGACCGGCACCTTCACGCGCATTTATAACATACCACATCTCGGTTTTACCAAATGACTGATGTCTTTCTTCAGCCAATGCATCGTCCGGATGTACCTGTATCGAAAGATCATTACATGCGTCGATAAATTTCACCAATAAAGGAAATTGATTTCCAAATCTATCATATACATGCTGCCCCATTAACGCAGCACCATTCTCAACTATCAGCTCATGCAAATTCTTGCCACTCAATGCACCATTGGTTATAACTGACATGCTCTCTGAAAAATCAGAAACCTCCCAGCTTTCACCAATACCAGCTTCGATCGGCGTAATCTCCTTAAATTTACAAATATCACTTCCACCCCATATCATAGGACGAAGAAGAGGCACAAACTTTAAAGGATATAATTTCATACGTAATCAATTTATTTTTTTCACAATGTCCGTATGCAACTCGCATTTTCGGTTCTAATGGCATAGATTATGAAATGCTCGTTTCATAGAGTAGATTAATGTAAACTATGTAAAATTCAAAAAAACGCCCAAACTTAATACATTTAAAGAGATAAACACACGGATTTTTATAAAACTATGTAAATTATCACGATCTAATCAGGTATATATCTATTTATTTTTTTATTCGTTAAGATACTGCATCCTCCAGTAAAGAGAAGGATGGTCATTCAGTAAGTTTTTAGCCCGGAATAATACGTAACCGGAAGCACCTAAACGGCGCGACCACCAGATTTGCTTTTCAATTTCATTCAAAGTCCAGTCGGTAGCCGGCTCATTCAACCGGTAAATTCCCAGACCCGGAACGATGCGTTTTCCATGGCTACGCAAACACCAGTCTGCAACAAACGGATAGAACATCGGACCTTTATAATACATCATGGGGGCAATAAAATCATGCTTATCCTCCCGAAGCCATTTCTCCACTTCCTGATATCCTGCGTCATAAGCATTCCAACCATAATAACGCTGACCAAAACGGCCATTATACAAACCAAGCGGAGCACTGCTCAGTTCGATATCCGA
>JAVWBH010000053.1:0-11968 GCA_036649595.1 Bacteroidales bacterium | reverse complement strand
AGTAATAATATCGTAGAAGGATTCAAACGGGGTGGTAACGACTTTATATCAAAACCTTTCAACAAAGAAGAGTTTTTGATTAAGATCAAACACCAACTCTCTTTAGCCGAAGCTAAAAGAGTAATCAAATCGGAAAATGAAAAACTTCAAAAAACAATAAAATCCAGAGATACCCTCTATTCAATTATCGCCCACGATCTGCGATCGCCATTGGGGTCTATTAAAATGACGCTTAACACGCTGTCACTTTTAGTTACAGACGAACAAATAGGTGAAGATCTGAAGGATATGCTCAAATCGGTGAACAAAACGACCGAAGATTTATTTTCGTTACTGGACAACTTACTAAAATGGACAAAGAGTCTGACCGGGCGTCTGAACGTAGTATTCCAGGAAATGAATATTTATGAAATCATAGAAGGTATCGTTCAGGTTTTCGAAATCGGAGCACAATTGAAAGGTATCAATATCCGCATGGAAGGACCAACTAAAGTGATGGTCAGATGTGACGTGGATATGATTAAAACCGTTATTCGTAACTTTTTAAGCAATGCGGTAAAATTCAGTTATGAGAATTCGGAGATTGTCGTACGCATTGAACCGGCAGGCAACCGTGTGCAGATCCATATTCAAGATCAGGGTATCGGCATGACCGAACAACAGCAACAGCTGCTCACCGCACAAGAGTCGTTTACGTCTTATGGTACTCAAAACGAAGAAGGATCCGGATTAGGCCTTACTCTTTGCCGCGATTTCATAAGGAAAAACAACGGAGAGTTCTGGTTTTCTTCAACTCAGGGGAAAGGATCTGTGTTTAGTTTCGACCTTGAGCAAATATAATAAAAGCAATTAGCGCCGGTTTCTGACAGGGATCCGAAAACTTACTTTGGTTCCCTTAACTTCCGGTTTAATGTAAATATTCCCCCCCATCGATTCTATAATCATTTTACATAAAGACAATTCCAGGATAATACCCGCCTGCACTTTATCAGTTTGGGTATCCAGAGATGCTAAACGCAAACTCAGATCTTCGGCAAGTTCAATGGCCGAATCATTGATATAGAAATAAAACCACTCGGACGAAATATAATAACCGAAATTAATTTTTCCGTCAAACGTAAGGCGACATACCGAATTCAGGATATATGACATTGCCTGAAATAAGCGGATACTGTCTGACTCGATAATTAAATCCGGATCAGAAGTTTCAAAACGGAGTTCCGTCAATTTATGTTTGACATTCCGATACATATTCATAAGCTCCTCACACAATACAAAAGGAGATACTTCTGAATAAGCCAGATCCACATCTCCATTTTTCATCCGGGTCAGGTCAAGAAGCTCATCAATAATGAGTGTTAACCGCTTAGAACTATCGTCAATCAGTGTTTTATAATACATCCGGTTATCAGCGTTATCACTGGTAGCCAAAAGTTCAGAGAAACCTAAAATCGCATTCAAAGGCGACCGTATTTCCTGACTTATATTTGCAATAAAATTTGTTTTAATTGATTCCGATTCTTTTGTCCGATCCATTACTTCCATCAGGTGGCGATGCTTCTGTACATGATCCGTTATATCCCAGCCTATCCCGATAATAATCGGGTCGCGATTCGGTTCATTTACATAGATCTTCATGGTTTCGGTAACCACCTCTTTCCCGTCTTCTACATGCGTGTGCACAAACCGCAGCGATTTATTTGCATTTATTACCTGCAGATCCTCGAAATGATAGCGATCAGCTACCTCTGCCGGGAGAAAGTCATAATCATTCTTACCGGTATAAGAAACATTATCCGGCCTGTTCTTTAATCCTATGGCATGATAAATATACCGGAATTCATCTTTAACATCTTTGACAAAAATAAAAAACGGAACATGTTCCATCATTGTATTTACAATCATGTTCCATTGCCATATCTGTTCTTCATACATCCTGTATCCATGGGCAACTTTCCTTTTCCGATATTCAACTTCCGTATCGGTCCAGTCTTTCAGCTGCACAAGCAAAGAAGACGCTGATTTACGATAAATGGAAAACACCAGAAACTGCTCCGTATTATGCCGCTTGTATTTGCATTTGTAATGTATCGTCTTTCCTGTTTGATACACCTTTTTTAATTCGTTTTTTAAATCTGCTGCTTCGGTTGGTTGCAAATCTGGCAATATAAAGTTGCCGGTTTCCGGCAGTGATAATGAATCCGGCCAATCTTCTAATGAAACAATCTTCTCACAGATTCCTTCCTGATCAATTTCGATTAAAGAACCAGCTATTAATTCAAAATAAGACATAGAATCTGAATTCGGATAGATCACAGGTATTCGTATTTTAATTAAGGAATATATTTTATCTCACTTTTTAACAAAGATAATTAAAAATACACTATTATCATATTTTATATAGTATAATTTAAAATATATGTATTCAACTTATTTTAAATATATCTGGCTGATAAACAAATTATTATTAATTATTTATCGAATCGCGACATCCTGCCATTCTCCTTTGATCAATTCGCGGACCGTTTGGAATCCCGCATTTTTCAAAGCACAAAGGGCCGCATCACGTCCGTCATTGATCTTACCCGGAAAATGGGCATCCGAATTAACCAACACCGGTATATTTAAAGACCGAATAAACTCAAAATGCTCCTGATTCGGAAAGAAATACCCTTTTTGCAGATACGCTTTCGTATTAATTTCCATCATCAGCCCTTTCCGGGCTATTTGTTCAAAATATTCATGTACTTTTTGAACATACCACGGTTCGGTTGTAACAGCAGGCTGACAAAACGATGCGTTCATCGAAATTTTATCGGCATGTCCGACAATATCAAAACCACCCCGGTCAACCATACGCATCAATTTATCAAAATACCCGACAACAACGGCCCGCAAATCATGATCGAAACGATCGGCTATTTTTTGCTTAAATACTTCGGGGGCGACATCCAGATCAGCCAATTGGCCAGATAAATCTTCCAGCATATGAACAGATCCGATCCGATAATCCAACGGAAGCTCACGGAAATATGGCATTCCCGGATAATGATCATCTGTCAGATAATCGATTTCCAACCCGAGGTAGATTTCAATAGAAGAGGCATATTTTAGCTTCAGGCCTTGTATTTGCCGGATATAAGCATCTATATTACTCATCTCCATGCTCCAATGGGTTGAAAAAGGAAGCGGAGCATGAGAAGAAACCCCATACGAATAGAAACCCTGACGAATTGCTTCACGGATAAAATCTTCAGCATCAGCCTTTCCGTCACAAAACGAACAATGGCTATGATAATTAGTCAAATTATTCATTTGTAGTAATATTTTTTTTTATATTAAAGTCGTTTGAGATCCAGTTGTATCTTGCAAAACAAGACGAAGATAATAAATCCCGATATCAGATACAGGATTTTGAGAATATAACGGGAAGCAATATTCTTTTATTTTTTACCTTTACAAAAAACCGGTATTAACCCAAAATAGATATAAGATGAAGAAGTTCTTTTTTATATTTCTGACATCCTTTCTTTCAACACTCGGAATGGCACAGAACAATGAATTTAAATCGGTAGATAATGCCGAATTTGCAAAAACGATTGCGAACAAACAAGTCCAGATAGTAGATGTCCGTACTCCTGCAGAGTACAAAAGCGGTCATATTCCAGATGCGATAAATATTGACCTGAAAAGCAGTGATTTTGACGCGAAAGCCGGCACGCTCGACAAAGGACGCCCGGTAGCCATATACTGCCGCAGTGGCGCCCGCAGTAAAATTGCCGCCCGCAAACTAAGCGAAAAAGGATATCAGGTAATCGAGTTAGACCGTGGTATCACAAATTGGGACGGAAAAACCACTCACTAAAAGGTTCAGCTGCAAAAGTCAGGAAGAAATATTATAAAAAAACCGCCTCAACAAGTTGAAGCGGTTTTTTTATTTTCACTCAGAGAAATAAAGATTATTCTTCAATTTCCTCTTTCATGTTGTGATATACATTCTGAACATCCTCGTCATCCTCGAATTTCTCAAGCATTTTTTCGATTGCTGCACGTTGCTCGGCTGTTACCTCCTTCAAGTCGGTAGGGATACGCTCGAATTCTGAACTTACAATTTCAAATCCTGCTTCTTCCAGATATTTCTGCAAAGCCGCATATGATTCGTAAGCTGCATACATTACGATTTCACCATCTTCCGCCTCAATTTCATCAACACCGAAATCAATAACTTCCAATTCCAGTTCTTCCAGGTCAACCCCTTCTTTTTCTTTCAATTTGAAAACAGATTTGTGATCAAAAAGGAAATCCAAAGAACCAGAGGTACCCAAAGAACCACCCGCTTTATTAAAATAGCTACGTACGTTTGCTACCGTACGCGTGTTATTATCCGTTGCAGTTTCAACAACTACCGCAATACCAAACGGACCGTATCCTTCATACACGATCTCGTTATAGTCTGAATAATCTTTAGAAGTTGCTTTTTTGATAGCACTCTCAATGGTGTCTTTCGGCATATTGGCTGCTTTCGCATTCTGCAAAAGAGCACGCAAACGCGAGTTTGCAGAAGCATCATCGCCGCCTGCTTTTACTGCGATTGTGATTTCTTTTCCGATTTTTGTAAACGTACGCGACATGCTGCCCCAACGTTTCATTTTTCTGGCTTTACGATATTCAAACGCTCTTCCCATATTCTATAGTATGATTATATATAAATTAGTTTTTCGCTATTAACGCAATGCAGCTCCCAGTTTCGTTTCCAGGTTCTTAATCAGGCGAGACATCAGATTATCGATCTGTTTCTCATTCAGCGTTTTCGTTTCGTCCTGCAGGATAAAGCTGACCGCATATGATTTTTTACCTTCAGGCAAATTCTTACCTTCATATACGTCAAACAGGTAAACATCCTTCAATAATTTACGGTCGGTCTCCTGTGCAACTTTTTCAATATCGCTAAACAGAACGCTTTTGTCTACCAACAAAGCAAGATCTCGTTTTACCGGCGGGAATTTAGAAATTTCAGCATAGGTAATTTTTGCTTTTGCCGCTTCCTTCATCAATAAATTCCAGTTTAGCTCTGCAAAATACACTTCCTGTTCGATATCGAATTTAGCAAGAATCTTATGGCTGACAATACCCAGCGTTCCTAATACTTTGCCGTTAGGTAAAGCAATTTCCAGCCCTACAGCATAGATATCATTATTAAACTGTGTTTGCTTCAGTTTTTTCAGATCCAATCCCAAACGCGTCATGATGTTTTCAACATACGCCTTCAGTTCAAATACGGTAGCTTGCTCTTCCGCATGTGCCCAACTTCCGGAAACACGGTTACCGGTAAGCCACAAGCCCAGTTTCGATTCTTCCGAATAGCCTGAAAGAACTTTTTCTTCATTTTTCTTTGCAGCATCAAAATACTGGCAATTACCATATTCGAAGAAACGCAAATCTGACGCCCTGTGATTGATATTACGGGCAATGCTTTGTAAACCGCCAAACAACAATGTCTGACGCATCACATTCAAATCATTACTCAGCGGGTTGATCAACCGAACGCAATTAGCAACCGGATAAGTAGTCAGTTCTGTATAAAAAGACTCCGATGTAAGAGAGTTATTCAATATTTCATTAAATCCGGCTCCCACTAATTGCTCTGCAATCAGCTGCTGCAATTGATTGCTTGCATCGGTAGCTGTCTTGTAAGACAAATTGGATTTTACACTTTCACTAAACTCTACATTATTATATCCGTAAATACGTAAGATATCTTCAATAATATCCACGTCACGCAATACATCAACACGGTAAGTCGGAACCTTAACCACTACGCCGGTTTCAGATTCTTCCACAATCTCCATTTCCAGTTGTTTCAGAATATTCAGCACATCGGCGCGGGGAATATTATTTCCGATCAGAGAGTTCACCTTTGCAAAATCAAGCGCTACCTCTACCGGAGCGATGACTGCAGGATAAATATCAATCGGTTCGCCCACGATCTGTCCTCCGGCAATAGCCTGGATCATCAGAGCGGCGCGTTTTAAAACGTAAATTGTATTGTTCGGATCCGCACCACGTTCGAAGCGGAAAGAAGAGTCCGTATTCAACCCGTGACGACGAACCGCCTTGCGAATCCATGTTGGATGGAAATAAGCCGACTCAAGGAAAATATCGGTTGTTGTTTCCGATACTCCCGATTCTGCGCCTCCGAATACTCCGGCCAGACACATCGGTTCATTTTCATTACAGATCATCAGGTCATTCTCATGCAGAGTACGTTCTACCTCATCCAATGTTTTGAATTTGGTTCCCGGAGTAACGGTTTTAACAATCACTTTCCGGTTTGGTATTTTTGCCAAATCAAAAGCATGTAGCGGATGGCCGGTTTCATGCAAAATATAGTTTGTAATATCCACAATATTATTGATCGAGCGCACACCGATAGCCTGCAAACGATTCTGCAACCATTCCGGGCTTTCAGTTACCGTAACCCCTTCAATGGTAACACCCGAATAACGCGGACACGCTTCTGCGTGCTCAACGACCACCGTAGCGGCTCCTTCCGTTTTATCTACTTTAAAAGTATCTACGGCAGGTTTCGTAACCTCCACGTTATGGCCGTTCTGATTAAGATAAGCGGCAAGATCGCGCGCTACACCATAATGAGAAGCAGCATCTACACGGTTGGGCGTAATATCCACTTCTAGGATATAATCGCTTTTAATATTGTAATAATCTTTGGCCAATGTTCCGGGAACTGCGGTTTCCGGCAATTCGATGATTCCATCATGCGAGTGGCCTAATCCGATCTCATCTTCGGCACAAATCATACCGAAAGATTCCGTTCCGCGAATTTTTGATTTTTTAATCTGGAATGAATCTTCTCCCGAGTAAAGGGTCGTACCGACAGTTGCTACTACCACATGCTGACCGGCAGCTACATTTGCAGCCCCACAAACGATCTGTACAGGCTCGCCATTACCCAAATCGACTGTAGTAATATGTAAATGGTCAGAATTCGGATGATCTTCGCATGTCAATACTTTTCCGATAACCAAGCCTTCAAGGCCCCCTTTAATCGTCTGCACCTCTTCAATACCGCCTGTTTCCAGACCAATCGAAGTAAGGGCTGCAGATACCTGCTCCGGCTCCAGATTAATGTTCAGATAATCCTTCAGCCAATTATAAGAGATATTCATACCTATATATTTTATCTTTTAATGTCTATGTCATTAAGCCTGTAAGGGCTCGTTTTTAACTCGCCAAAGGTAATAAGAAAATAGAAAAGTATTTATAAACTGGCAAAAGAAGATTTCCCCGAAGGGTATTCCGATTTCTCCGGGTACGGTTTTATCACTACGCAGGGAATCCTCACCCGTACCGTGTGTTGCGCAGGAGAATCTTAAATGTAACCGAAGAAGACCTGTTTTGACAACAGGGCGACAATGTTTTTCACAATGGATACCGGCTTTCCTTATTTCATAAAAAACACTCCGAAAGTTTTTATGAACTTCCGGAGTGCTTCTCATCAGACCTATTTTATTCCCGACATTGTTTCGCTTTCCGGCGAAACAATACCCGGCCTGTATCTGCTTTATTTTACTTCGATATCTTTGCTTCCTTCCGGTGCGGGTGCCGGTTTTTTCGGGATATCAATACTCAACACTCCATTTTCGGCTTTCGCCTGGATTTTGTCTTTTTCAACATTATCGGGTAAAATCAAGGTTTGCTGAAATTCTGTATAACCGAATTCACGACGCAGGTATTTTCCTTTTTCGTCTTTCTCTTCTTTTTCGGTTTTTTTCTGCACAGTAACGACTAACTGATTATCATCATTTACCTTCACCTTAAAATCATCCTTCGTCAATCCGGGAGCTGCAATATCAACCGTATATTCTGTCGGGGTTTCTTTAATATTTACCGCAGGCATGCTCGAAGAAGCTTTGGCAATCCATTCATTGCCGAAGAAATCATTAAATACAGACGGTAACCAATTCTGTGAAGATCTTTTTGCTGGCATCATAGCTCTATCCTCCTCTTTTAATAAAAAACACAAATTATATTTCAGAGCATCTGAAAACCGATCCTTTAAAAGGATAATTTCCTTTACTCTCAAAATAAAACAAGTTCTTTTGAAGAAGGTTAGAGACTATAAATTTATTTCGGACTCCTTAACCAGACATAACAAACTAAATTGCAACACTTTACAAAAACAGAATTTTATATTAATTTCAAAAACGCCAATCCTGTTTCTTTCGGAAGGTAGTTATCGGCAAGAACCATAACAGATAACAAACTAAAGTGATTTTCTCTCAACAGAAAGCCATTTCAAGGAAGAAACAAACCTTGAATACAGCAAATGAATTAATTAATGTTAATTGTGCGCTTTTTATTTGTGCAAACTATTGCGCAAACTCAAAAACTCACTACATTTGCAATGTGTTTTTCATGGTATTAGATTTAAGGTTAACGAAGATTGGTTGTCGGGAGACAACCAATTCTTATTTATAGCCGGTTCGAAAATAAATGTACCCGGCTTATATTTAAAAAGCCCGATACCTGCTTTGAAAAGTCCCTACAGCGGGGCAATAACATTACCCCGACCATACGTTTGACCGCATTCTCTTTAAAAATCCCCTCGTAATGTTTTCTCATTTTGGGTAAATATAATACGTTTATATCCACCTTAAGCAACTATCAAAATTTCAGGTATCATTATTATTTCTATTAGGTAGGAAGATTTCTCACACCGTACGTGATTCTTCCGTACAGCGTACGCAATCCTTCCTTACACCGTACGGAATCCTTCCGCGTGCCGTACGGTGTAAGAGAGAATTCCGTACGCTGTATTGAAGGATTGCGTACGGTGTAAGAGAGAACTCCGTACGGTGTAAGAAAGAACAACACCGGAAATAATATAATCGGTAATAAGAATAAGAGAAATAGCTGCTAAAATTATATTCCCTGAAAAGAAAATAAATCCTATACCTGAAAAACTTGTAGAGAACGAAATATATAAGGAGCATAATAAGAGATGTATGGTAGAGCTGGGGTTGAACTCCTTCGAAAGAAGGTTTGCCTATCTGTAACCGGATAAGTGCACCAAAATTGACGAAGAACCCATCCTCTACGTCATAAAGTAGCAAGGGTGTGTCTGATCAAATCCGATACACCTTTTTTTTAACTATTTTTAAATACAACCTTCTTATTGTATATTCTAAGATATCTCCTTTTACGCTAACATATTGTAAAAACTACATAAACCACCTACCTTATTGTATTTTTTACAGTAAACTCCTTTCCGAAACAAGCCCCCCTCACTCGCCATCCCTTTGAATTTGTGTTTTTTATATCGGAAATCCCTTTATATTTGACGCAGTTAACAGAAATTCAGGTACTATGACAACTCATTATAATCCACATTTATCAGTCGATTGCGTTCTGATAGGTTTCAACGGAGAAGAGCTGAAAATACTATTGGTTCAACGAAACGAATCAGATGCTTCGGGCGAATTTAACGACATGAAGTTGCCGGGGCGCTTAATCTATGAAAAAGAAGAACTGGATGATGCAGCTTACTCTGTATTACAAGAACTCACGGGAATTCAACAACCCTATCTACGCCAATTTAAAACTTTTGGTTCAGTATCCCGGACCGCAGATCCCAAAGATGTCAGATGGCTCGAAAATGCCGTTAAATTAAAGATCGGACGTTTGGTAACAGTGGCATATATGTCTTTGATCCGTATTACCAGCAAACTAAATACAATCTCTGCCGAATACAGCGCAGGATGGCAATCTCTCAAAGATCTTCCGCAACTGGCATTTGACCATAATCAGATTATCCAGGAGGCGAAACAGGAAATTCAGCGAAGCGCGCAAATAGATCCGACGATTCTTTTTGAATTATTACCATCCAGGTTTACCGCATTACAATTACGCAGACTATACGAAGAGGTATATGACAAACCGCTGGATGTACGCAACTTCCATAAAAAAATAATGACATTACCGTATATCGTTCCGTTAAACGAATATGAAAAAGCCGTGGCCCACCGGGCTGCCCGCTATTATAAGTTTGATAAGAAGCGAATATTGAAAGTCTGAACCATAAAAACTAAAATATCTGATACTATGTATTTATTAGGCTATGATATCGGGAGCTCTTCAGTCAAAGCCTCTCTGGTAGATTCCCGTAGCGGCAAATGTGTCGCATCCGACTTCTTTCCAAAACAAGAAATGAAAATTATCGCCCACAAAGCCGGATGGGCTGAGCAAGATCCGGAATGTTGGTGGGAAAACCTGCAACTGGCTACCCGCTCGGTAATGAATATAGCGAATATCACCGGGCAAGAAATATGTGCTATCGGGATCTCCTATCAGATGCACGGGCTGGTAGTAGCGGATAAAAAGCAACAGGTATTACGCCCGGCCATCATCTGGTGTGACTCGCGTGGGGTGCCTTACGGACAAGCAGCATTCAACCAGCTGGGAGAACAGTTCTGTCTGGAACATTTATTAAATACACCGGGCAACTTTACGGCTACCAAACTGGCCTGGATCAAAGAAAATGAACCGGACTTATTTGAAAAAATTGATAAAATCATGCTTCCGGGCGATTATATAGCCATGAAACTGACCGGAGATATCCGGACAACCGTGTCGGGATTGTCGGAAGGGATCTTTTGGGATTTTCGCAAAAATGAAGTATCCGCCCCTCTACTGGAGTATTTCGGATTCGATCGGGAAGTGATAGCACCCCTAGTCCCGACATTTGGCATTCAGGGCACAGTTTCCCAAACCGCGGCCTCCTTATTAGGACTAAAAAAAGGAATCCCCGTTTCTTACCGGGCGGGCGATCAACCAAACAATGCCCTGTCTCTCAATGTACTCGAACCGGGTGAAATAGCATCTACCGCAGGGACATCGGGTGTAGTATACGGCGTATTGGGGTCGGTAAACTATGATAAAAAATCGCGTGTCAACACATTCGCTCATGTTAACCACCAACAAGGAAAGCCCAGATTAGGCGTATTATTATGTATAAACGGTACGGGAATCCTGAATTCTTGGATAAAAAAGAATATTGTATCTGCCGATACGACCTATGAAGAGATGAACGCAATGGCAGCACAAATACCCATCGGCTCAGATGGCCTGACCATTATTCCTTTTGGAAATGGAGCCGAACGGGTTCTGAGCAATCACGAAACCGGAGCATCCATACAGGGTATCAATTTCAATATCCACCACCGGGCACATCTGGTTCGGGCGGCACAGGAAGGGATTGTCTTTTCATTTGCTTATGGCATGGAGGTAATGAAAGAGATGGGGATGCAGATAACAACGATTAAAGCCGGACTGGCCAATATGTTTCTGAGTCCGGTCTTTCGGGAAACACTGGCCGGGGTAACCGGGGCTACCATCGAATTATATAATACCGACGGTTCGATAGGTGCCGCCAAGGGTGCCGGCATCGGAGCGGGTGTTTACACCGATACCCGGGAAGCATTTCAGACACTCGAAAAACTAGAGGTGATCAAACCCGATGAAACAAAGAAAGAGGCATACATGGCTGCATACATCCGTTGGAAAGAACAACTGAGCAAACAATTATAAAAACATTTACTTATTAATCATAAAAATCTCATAATCATGACAAAAGAATTTTTCCCAGGAATAGAAAAAATCCGATTTGAAGGCAAAACATCTAAAAATCCAATGGCATTTCGCTATTACGACGCAGAAAAAATAGTTTATGGAAAAAAAATGAAAGAATGGTTCCGGTTCTCAATGGCTTGGTGGCACACATTATGCGCCGAAGGAGGCGACCAATTCGGAGGCAGCACAATCCACAGAGAATGGAATAATATAACAGACCCGCTCGAAGCGGCAAAAGCAAAAATGGATGCCGGATTTGAATTCATGCAAAAATTAGGAATCGGTTTTTACTGCTTCCATGACACAGACTTAATTGCCG
>JAVWBH010000052.1:5002-11975 GCA_036649595.1 Bacteroidales bacterium | reverse complement strand
ATGATTCATAATCATGAGGTCCCGAGTTCAATTCTCGGTCTCGCTACTTAAAAAAGGCAGTTGGAAATTAATTTCTGATTGCCTTTTTTGTTATGTGCAAATTTCACCCTCCGACGGCTCACGGCGGCTCACCCCTAAAAGTTGTGGGAAAGTTCTGAAAGAGATGAAGAAAAAAATAAATGAAGTATTGCAGTTTAATGCGGTTAGAATACACCCGGTAGAAATTGAGCCCGGACAACTGGAATATGCCCTATTAGATACGGAAGTCGGCATAATCATGGTGGTCGGAACTTCTGCCGGCATCTATTATTTAGGTTTTGCTGCTGTCAATGCGAATGCCGCTCTGTCTTTAGATCCCGTTTTACGGGAAGTAAAAAAGTTATGGCCGGGTACGGCAGTCCGCGAAAATAAATCGGTTGCTGCGTTGCTGTTGCCGCCAGACGGGATTATTCATGTTTATTTGAAAGGGACTCCGTTTCAACTGAATGTCTGGCGTTCTTTGGCCGGCGTAAAATCAGGTGAACGTATCTCTTATAGTGAGTTGGCATTGCGTGCCGGTAATGCAAATGCTACGCGCGCCGTTGCTTCAGCGGTGGCGGCCAATCCGGTCAGCATCGTGATTCCTTGTCATCGGATTATACGTAAAAACGGAGATATCGGAAAATATCATTGGGGACGTCTCTGTAAAGAAAAACTATTAGACGCAGAATTAAAAAAAGATTGCCACACTCTTTTCTAATGAGGTGGCAATCTTTTTTAGGATATGGAGGGGATATGATTAATTCGTTTTCGTAATTTTCCGAACAATCACTCCATTTGCAGTTTCTATTCTCATAAGATATGTTGACGGGATAAGCGTTGATAAATTCAATTGCTTATCAGGATCGGCAATTTCCAGCACGATTTTTCCGGTCAGATTGCTGATTGTAATCTTCTTAATCGGTTGTTCCGACTCGATTGTAATCATATCATTAAATGGAATAGGATATAATTTAAATTTCTTTTCGGCTTGTGCTTCGATATTACTTGGTATGCGGATAACCAGTGTTCCGTTAACATATTTGAAATTATACAGATCACTTTTTCCTCCTGATACAAGAATCGGATATTCGCTTCCCGCAAGCGGATCGGTTGTTTCAATATATGCGCGTGGCTGCTCGTCGAGTATTTCCGGCCCTTCTTCTTTCAAAAATCCTTCCATCTTGACAGGGAATTCAGTCGGGATAGCTTCATCTGCATCAATGGTAATATTTTCAGCAATAACATTTAGGTTTGCCTTGTCAACCTTTAGGGTTGTTTTTTCTGTAATCGGAGCATATTTGCTTTCGTCCGCCGGTTTGAAATTCAGACGCAGATTATATTGTCCGGGTCTTAATGTGGTAATATCAGTAACCGGACGTTGTTGGATCGTATACGTATATTCGCCTTCAACCTTTTCATTATTGACAAGTACTTGTGCATTCAGCTGATTTTGTGAAATCGTATCGCCATACAACATTTTTTCCGGCTTCCATGTAATCTGTGGTTCGATATACGGATCGCCCTCAGTCAGTTCAAATAATTGCCATCCGCCTTGTTCATGCAGGTTCAGCGGGTTACCTGTGCCGATATACATTTTATCATCGATCGTGATCATATTGCGAATACCATAAGCTGATTCATTGTTGAAGCCGTTGTGATTGATCAATTTGGCTTTTTCGTCGCTTCCGGCAATACACATCAGGTTGAAGCCTTGTTGTTGTGTATGAGACATCAGTTGGTATAGAATAGGAATCAGGTACGGAGGATATTTTACATCCAGATATTGTTCTAATGATTCAATCTGCGGAACAATCAGGTCTGTATAGTCCATCGTGCCGATATATAGTTTATCATTCAATACAGACATAGACCAGATGTAGTTATTAAACATATTGTTGAACCCTGATTTTCCATACAGCGGAGCACCCATTTTGGTTGGTTTGATCTCCCATTTTTTTGTTTGGAAATTGTAAGCCGGCAGTTTCTCTTCACCGTACAATAATTCAACATT
Source organism: Bacteroidales bacterium (assembly GCA_036649595.1). Taxonomy (GTDB): domain Bacteria; phylum Bacteroidota; class Bacteroidia; order Bacteroidales; family JAUNSR01; genus JAUNSR01. The sequence goes on along the minus strand of JAVWBH010000052.1, from coordinate 9,943 downwards.
ATATGATTCGGCTCCTTCTTTATCCGGGAAGTCGGTCAGGCGGAATAAAGCGGCGGCGCGGTAAGAACCCAGCCATGCTTGTAGAAGAGCCTGGGTATCAGAAGCATCTACGCGGTATAATTGCGGAATCATAAAGTGGTTACCCCATGTCATGTGCATGGTGCCAAAGTAGATTTGCCCATTGTAAACACACATACCTCCGTTTGACGCTACATTCGACTGAATGAGGTCCGGATCGTAGTTTTTGCCATAATCAAAGATCGTAGGCCATACTCCTTCTGACGGGTCTGTGGTGATAGTCTGGAATTCAGTTCCCTCCATTACCGGACTCTGAGCGATGCTTGCAGGCCATGTGCCTACGTAGATCCGGTTGTTGAGGAATACAAGTTCGGCAGCCCCTCCTTTTGTCCAGCCCACAACGGCGAATGAGAACGGATTTTCGGCATTTCCGGTCCATTTCAAAATCACACCGCCTTTTGATTTGTCTGATTTATATTCAGCTCCGCAATACAAGACATTGTTTACAACAAGCCAGCGGCGGATATTATACAAAGTCTTACCTTCAAATCCGGGTACCTCGAACATATTGTGTGCACCGATGAAGTTTCCGTTGGTATTGTTGTAGGCATACATAGAAATCCCTTTGTCTTTATTCGGGCCGGCAATAAACGAAACGTCGTTTAATGTTCCTGCCGAACGTAAGCCATAGGTATAATTCAAAACCTCATTTCCTTCGGGTGTTACATCTTTATTCTGTTTGGTGATCGGGTCATAATGATAAATGCGCGGTTGTTGCCAGTCGCCCCACATCGGCTCGTCGCCGGCTGTATTCGACTTGCCATATTCGCACGTCCAACATTTATTTTCATAAGGAGGAAGTAGCGGAATCATACCGCTTCCCTGTTTGTTGATTTCAGAGATCGTATTACACAAATAGTTTGTATTTACACCATAAAAAATCTGACCGTTGCCCTGGGTTAATCCCCATACGTACGATTGATTTTTCTTTATTTTTCCGCCTTCTTCTTCACAAGTAATACATTGTTCTTGTGTCATTCCGGTTGGTTCATACAAATTCCGAGGGTCGCCGATTCCATAATAACAACCGTCTTGAGGAGCCTTTACAAGTTCTTTATAACGGATTTTATACGGCGGGATAACGGTAAATGTTTCCTGATTTTGTGTGTTTACCTCATTCCAGAACTGGATTAATTTTAAAGATTCCAACGGGATTCCTCCCGGCACTTTCTTAATAATGGAATCTACAGCAGTTTGAGCACTTAAGCTACCGGCCACCACAAACAGACCGAGCGTAAATAGATTTCTCATAATAGTTAATAAAAATAGGTTAATGGAACTAATTGTATATAAAGTATTAATGTATCCCTGGCTTTAGTCTTCGATAAGAATATTTTTATTCGTTATGTAAACGAACGATAAATAAACACTAGTAGCGTAAAAAGGTTCAAGGATATCTTTGAATAAAGCAATAATTTGATGGGAAAAATTCATTGGGATTTCTTTCTGAATATTTTTTTTGAATTGTTTTTGTATTTAACGAATTCTGTTGAACCAACTGCAAATAAGCTTTGTTATGATATGGATTGTAAATCACTTTAAATTATTGTAAAATAAAAATCCATTTTTTATTATGAAGTCAACTTTTACGCTTGGTCTTTTATGCGTAGGCGCCGGGATGATGGCGCAGTCTTCAGATCTGAGCCGGCAGATTTCTGAATCCGAAGTTTCCTCCGAAATGAAGGAGCTTCTTTTGTATTGGGTCGATGAAGAAAGTGAGTCGTCCGCACAAAAAGCTCCGGGAATTGAATATCCGCGTCTTGAGTTAGCGCATAAGCATGTATCGCGTGCCCCTCAGGACGGCTGTTATTATGGTATCGGCGATCCGAGAAATAAGTATGTTATTGGCGGGATGAGTAAAGAGGAGTGTATCGAATGCGAAAAATCGGGAGGGAAAATTAAAACGAATGAGTCGTATGTATGGGGATTAACTCAGGGCAACGGCCAAATTTATTTTGGGGTTAATACCAATTACCTGTGTGTGGCGATGGCTGATATGACGCAAGGCGGTTTAACATCCGGATTGCCGGCATATGAAAATGAATGCTGGGCATGCGAATATGATAAATCCTCTCATAAAGACAGTTACGGTCCGATGTGGGGTGACTGGAAGGCGCCGAGAATCTATCATTATAATCCGCTAACAGGCAATACGGATGATATGACGCCTCTGGACGATGCAAATATGGATGGGATTTATGGCTTGAGAGCAGCCGGATCTTTGAATAACCTGTCTTTTATAGCGGGCCCGAATAAAGGAAATAACGGAGTAACTTTCTTTGCTTTTGACAATATTACGAATGAACCGAAAGGCTCTTTCGTAATGCAGTCACTGCCTGATTTTGAAGGATACAGACCATTTAATATTCGTCGTTCTGTTGTGATTGACGGTATTCTCTACTTCGGGATCGAATATAAAGATATCGAAACCGGAAAAAGCAACGGTGCATTATTACGTTGGTATGGTAACGATGAAAACCCTTTCCAGTTTAAAGTGGTAGGATGGATTCCGAAGGGCGCCAGTGAATTTGCCGTATTGAAGAATAAACTATATGTGGGAACATGGCCTTTATCGGTTTGCCGTAGTGGTGAAATTCCGGCCGACGGATTTCAGCCGGTAGCGGGAAAACCGACTGCAGAAGATCAATGGAAAACGGTATTCAATTATAGTTCTTATGAACCGGATCAGACACAGTCTTTTGTGACCTATTGTGGCGGAATGACAGTATATAAAGATCAGATCTATTTCGGAGCCATTCATATGACCTGGGGTAACCATTTCATTATACCGGGACTTTATAAGATTGATCCGCTGAAAGATATCGAAGGTTTCATCAATGCATTTTTTGGCTCTTATCGCGCCAGCGCATTGTTCCGCCTCTCTGTAGAAGAAGATCCTGAAAAACAGAACGAAAATCTGGACGTTGTCAGTTCGCATAAAACAAAGGACGGTTGTAAAATAGAACTGCTTTACGGAGAAGAGAAATTGCCGGCCTATAATCGTCAGACAAAGAAATGGACCATCACGCCAACCGGCTGGACTCCGGTATTCGGAAAATCCGGATTCAATAATAAATTTATTAATTATGTGTGGTCTGCCAATGTATACCAGGATAAGCTGTTTTTAGGTACGATGGATTACAGTAACCTGATTATTCCTCAGATAGAATCGATCACAAATACGATTGGATATCCTATTCCTACGATGATTAAGAGTGTGCTTGATTTAGTGATAAAAAGCATTACTCCTTCGGGCTTCGATCTGGTTTACATTGATGATCCGAATAAAAAAGCAAAAATAATCAATCGTTCCGGTTATGGTAATGAGGCCGCTTACGGTATTCGCAATATAATAAATGTAGATGATAAGATGTATTTTGGTACAGCCAATCCTCTTAGTTTACACGAAAAGGGCGGTTGGGAAATTCTGGAAGTAAATAAAGGCATTCCGGTTCCCGATCTGACTATCGACTGGAATCCGGCCCCGGTTTCTTTTGGTGAAACAATAAGCGAACAGCAATTAAATGCTACGGTTGTATATAATGGTCAGCAAATACCGGGTACGTATTATTATAGTTATTGTTGGGATGAGGTACCTGTGGATACCATCTTCACACCGGGATATATTGATTTACGTGTAGAGTTCCGACCAACCGACAGTCAGCAATATCCGGTACTTACCTCCAAGCAACGGATTGACGTGCGGAAGGCTACCCTGAATGTTGTTGCTCCGAACGTGGAAATGGATATGGATTCTTCTTTCCCTGTCGATGAATACAAACTGGCATATGATGGTTTTGTGTTAGGACATGATGAATCAATTTTGAAAAATCAGCCTACATGGAAGATCGAAGTTCCTGAAAATGCTTCTGCCGGGGAATACCCGATCCGGGTTGCCGGTGGCGAAAGTGATCTTTATGAATTGATATATCATCAGGGAAAACTGATTGTGCGTGTTCCTTCTGCTCTTGCTGAAAATAAAGAGGGCGAGATTCGGGTTTATCCGGTTCCGGTTAAAGATCGTATCTACTTTGAAGGAGGAAAAGAGATTCGTAAGGTTGCGTTGATATCACTGGATGGAAAAGAGGTTCTCTCTGTTGATTTTCCGGGTGAAAGTATGGATCTGTCAGGTATTGCGCCTGCCGCTTACATGCTCAAAATCGATGCCGGCGAAACAACGCTGATGCGAAAAATATTTGTGACAAAATAAAATTACCGAAAGGGGCGGATGGTACGATATCATCCGCCCCTGTTTTTTTATTCCGGCTCTTGTAATAACAGGTAAAGCAGTCCGCTGTTTTGCAGGTAATTAAGCGTTTCGATCACTTCTTCTGTATATTTTTGGGATAAAGCCGTTTGCATTTTTAAATATTCCAGTTCTTCCAGATTTAATTCGAAGGCTGTTGTTTGCTGCTCTTTAAAACGACGGGATAATATCAGGAGGCTTTGTTGTTCTAAAGCTTTGTTTTCTTTTATCCGATTGATTTCCTGCCGGATTGCCTGAATCCGATAATAAGATTGTAGTGCTTCGGTACTCAGCCTGCTTCGTTCCTCCTCTTCCTGTAAGGATAAGATGCGGATGTTTAATTGCAAGCGTTTATTCCGGGCAGTAAAATTTTCTTTAAATAAAATAGGTAACTTAAATGATACTCCCACATAACTGCTGCCATACCAGGTGTGTTTCTCAAACGGCGAAAAATGTTGATTGTATTGATTAGCCCCAAGAAAGGCTTCTAATGATAAAGTGGGCAGGCTGTTTGCTTTTACTGTCTGTAGTTCCAGTCGTGCTGTTTCTTGCTCCAACTGTAATTTCTGTATACTGTATAAAGAGTCAGGGCGGCCTCTTTTTTCGGAATATTTTTC